>NZ_JAKREZ010000011.1:0-96133 GCF_022348345.1 Alteromonas sp. CNT1-28
TGGCGATTGATCTGATCACCAAACGTCATGAATGTTCCTATCTTTTTTATCTTATTGATATCGCAATATTATTTGTGGGGATACCTCAGGGTCAGAGTAATGACTTTGACCCCAATATTCTAAGAGTAGAAATAACCCTACGAGGCTTGATGAGTTTTATACATGTCCTCGCAACGTTCGAACTTAACGAAAGACAGTACAAATAGTGTGTTTTGGTCGTTTATATTCGGCAGCATTGGGTTATAATCAGCGCTTATTTTATCTCGTACTCACGGATTTGTGATGGTTTGAGGTAACTGTAGTAAGCAACGGAGTTGAAGAACAATCATGCTAGAAAGAATCAGAGAAGGTTCTCAAGGCCCATGGGCGATGGCGATTATCGCGCTTATCGTTTTAAGTTTCGTATTCGCAGGTGTAGGTAGCTACCTAACATCATCAGGTACTACTGCAGTAGCTACTGTTAATGGCGAAGAAATTTCGGCACAAGAACTAGAGCGTGCATATCAGAATCAGCGTGCACAAATGGAGTCACAATACGGCGAAAGCATCGCACAGCTTTTCTCTAGTGAGCAATACCTCGCAGATTTCAGAAGAAATGTACTGGACAGACTTATTGCTGAAAAATTAATTCAGCAACAAGCGACGGACATGGGATTGCGCGTAAGTGATAAACAAATTCGCGAAACCATAACACAAATGCCTGAATTCCAGTTTGGTGGTCAGTTCGATAACGAACGTTTCCAAGCCATTCTTCGTCAAAACGGTTTTCAAGTAGCCGATTTCCGTGATTATCTGCGCGTTCAAATGACACAAAACCAGTTGGCTGCAGCGCTAACGAATTCTTCATTTGCGTTGGACGGTGAAGTACAGCAAGCGAATGCGCTACAGCGCCAAACTCGTGATGCGAAATACGTGCTAGTGAGCTCTGATGAATTTGCCGGCTCAATTGAAGTGACAGATGCGGATGTTGAAGCTTTTTATAATAACAACATCGCCTCTTTCGATACTGACGAGCAGGTTAAACTTGCTTACGTTAAGTTAAGTGTCGATGACTTGAAAGATCGCGTTTCGGTTGATGAAGAAGCGGTTCGCACGTACTACGAAAATAACCTGGGAAGCTACGGCAAAGAAGAAGAGCGCCGTGTTTCTCATATTCTTATCGAAGCGGGCGATGATGCCGATGCAGCGAAAGCAAAAGCAGAATCATTAAAAGCAGAACTCGACAACGGTGCAGACTTTGCGGCTCTTGCAGAAGCAAACTCTGATGACACATTCTCTGCCGAAAACGGTGGTGACTTAGACTTCATTACACCAGAAATGATGGACCCAGCGTTTGATGAAGCAGCTTTTGCTTTACAAAATGTTGGCGATGTATCCGACGTAGTTGAAACCGAGTTTGGTTTTCACATCATCAAGTTAACAGACTTAAAAGAAGCACAAGTTAAATCTTTCGATGAAGTAGCGGGTGAGATTCGCGATACGCTTCTTTATGACGCGGCTATGGAAAAGTACTTTGAGCTTCAAAATACGTTAGCTGAAATTGCGTTTGAAGTACCTGATACGCTAGAAGATGCAGCGAACGCGGTTGATTTGCCTGTGCAAGAGTCAGTGGTATTTAGTCGCAACACCGCACCTGCTGATCTAAGCTTCCCTGGTTTACTGGACGTTGCTTTCTCTTCTGAACTTATTGATGAAGGGCTTAATAGCGATATTATAGAACTAGACGACGAAACCGTTGTTGTTGCGCGTGTTATTGAGCATCAGCCTCAGCGTACTCAATCTCTTGAAGAAGTACGCGAAGGCATCGAAGCCTCTGTTAAGGCAGAAAAGTCGAAAGAAGCTGCAGAAGCTTGGGCGTTTGATATCGCACAAAAAGTGCGTGCTGGAGAAAGCGTTGAAAGCGAGCTAGCTGAAAAGTCTGTGTCTTGGGAGACAGCAGCTGCTGTTCCGAGAGCGGGCGGTACACTTGCACGTGCACTCGTTGACACGCTTTTCTCTCTTGCCCTTGAAGGCGAAGATAAAGTTGATGTTGCAACAACGGTAAACGGTGACGTTGCTGTTGTTATGCTTGAAAACGTTAACGCAGCACCAGAGCTTGAGAATGAGTTGGGTGAAAGCCTGAAGCAGCGCCTTGCTCAGGTACAAGGCCAGCGCGTTTATCAACAATATATTGATGCGCTTCGCGCAAATGCAGAAGTGACTATCTCACAGACGCTATAAGCACTGCTGCGTAAAAGTTGTCGCTGCGACTAGCAGTGACACCGGTAATTACTAAAAAGCCAGCCTCTTTCATAGATGCTGGCTTTTTTTATACAACACAGTGATTGGGTGTTTGTTTGAAGTGCGTTAGTTCGTTAAGAACAGCATCAGTGTATAAAATGCCGCAATAACACCAGATAACACGAATATGTACAGAAACCCTTGCTTGCCTTGCTCCAGAGTGTATTTGTTGGCTTGTAAATAGCCAAACCAGAGTAGTGACAAAATAAGGGGTATTAAAACAATGATTTTTAACACAGTAATGCCTTTCTTTAAGTTATGTTCTAGTTATAACAACGCGCGTTGATTTAGACAAATCTTAACGAGCCAGTCCTAGTCGCCAACTCACCCATTGTCGCCTTCCTTGTTATCACCCTTTATTATTTTTAGCTTCAGGTTACTTTGTCCGCTGTCATGGCATTGTCGTAAATCTGTTATTAGCGTGTCACTTTACATTTGTGTAATAGACCCATATTTCATAAAGGTTTCTTATGCATGTCAATTCAGCCTTTACCTTCCATAGCGCCAGCTCGCAGTATTCATTTTGCCGAAGTGCTAATGGCAAGAGCGTCGATTACCCCACAGGACGCGGGTTGCCAAAGTTACCTGATGTACAAGCTCGAAAAACTTGGTTTTTCCTGTGAAAAGCACACAATTAATGGTGTGAGTAACCTCATCGCTAGGTGGGGGCAGGGCCCTAATCACCTAGCATTTTGCGGCCATACTGACGTTGTGCCCCCAGGCTCACTTGATAAGTGGAAGTCACCGCCTTTTAGCCCTGTAATTAGCCAAAATAAACTATATGGACGTGGTGCTGCTGATATGAAAACAGGTATCGCTGCCATGCTCGCGGCAACAGAGCGAACCATTGCCTCGTTAGATAAGGAAAAGGTCTCTTTCTGGTGGCTAATCACCAGTGATGAAGAAGGGGAGGCGGAGTGGGGCTCTAAATGGATAGCTGAATATTTGGCATCTAAAAATGTCCAGCTTGATATGTGCCTAGTCGGTGAACCTTCTGCATCTGCATCAACCGGCGATACAATTAAGATTGGCCGCAGGGGCTCACTTTCCGGCACTATCCATATTGCAGGAAAGCAAGGTCACGTGGCTTATCCAAAGACAGCGGTAAATGCTATCCACAAAGCGAGTAATGTGATTAATGCGCTAACACAGTACCCATTTGACGAGGGGAGTGATGATTTCCCTGGTACTACGCTTCAAATAACACATATGGACACGGGAAGCTTCACTGATAACATAGTGCCTGGTGCTGTTCGTATAGAGTTTAATGTCAGATATTCGTGGCAGTTTAATCAAAACAGTTTATCGGTATTGCTGCGCAGTATTATCAATAGCGTTGATGCAGAAGCTGAAGTTAGTTTTTCAAGACCCTGTGAAGCTTACTTGAGCAAGCCCAAGTGTAATGCGGAGCACTGCTTAATTGCCTGCGTAGAAAAAGCGATAAAGAGCGCTACAGGGCGTTACCCTGTTATCAGTACATCTGGTGGTACTTCTGACGGGCGTTTCTTTGCTAGTGAGCACACACAAGTGGTTGAAGTGGGTGTCCCAAACACCACCATTCACCAAATAAACGAACACATTCATGTGTCTGATTTGCTCACTCTTGAAGATATTTATACCGACATTCTTAAGTATGTTGGCGAGCGATAACGACTTCTGAAATTTTCAGTAAAGCGGAAGGCCGTAGAATGAGAAAGGGAGCGTTTATCAGACGCTCCCTCTTGCTTAGGCTGTGGCTTTAAGCTGAATGTCAGTTAAGTAGCGCTTACGCTTTTTCTCGGTAAGCGTTTGCATATCAACCACTACTAAACCATCAATACAGTCGTTAAAATCTGGGTCTACATTAAAACCTAAAAACGCCACCCCGCCGTCTTTAGCCACTTCAGAATACTGCTTATACAGCGTTGGTACGTTTACGCCCATGTTAGCTAGTAAATGCTTCAGCTGCGTAAATTCTGCCTTGTAATCGTTACCTGTAAATTGATGTAACGCGTCGTTCGCCATTTGATACGGGCGCTTGCAGGTCGCTTCGCCAAACTTGGCAGGGAAGTAAATGGAATAGAATTGTACCAATAAATCTTTAGCGGGTTCAGGGTAGGCATTACTGAGTGACACCGCACCAAACAGATAGCGATACTTTGGGTAGCGGCTTAAAAATGCCCCGATACCAAACCACAAATAATCTAAACTACGCTTTCCCCAATAACGAGGCTGGACAAAGCTTCGCCCTAGCTCTAAGCCTTCTTTGAAGAGTTTGTCGTTGTTATTGCCGTATTTGAATAAGGTGGCAGAGTAGAGCCCGGTAGGATGGTCTGGCGCTGTCAGAAGCTCAGCATCGCCAAAGCGGTACGCACCCACAATTTCTAAATCGTTGTCATCCCAAAGTACAAGGTGATAATAGTGGGAGTCGTACTGATCGATGTCTCTGCGCTTGTTGGTACCTTCGCCCACGGCTCGAAACGCCACTTCGCGCAGGCGGCCAATCTCTCGCATAATTGGTGAACAGCTTTTGTGTTGGTATAGGTAAATCGATTTTCCGTCGCCAGTTTCACCTAAATGTTCGCAGTCTCGCATAGCGCGGGCCAGTTCTTTTCTGTCTTCTGGCATGGCAATAGAAGCCTGGGTTTCAAATACGCCTTTCTTGTTACTGCCAATGCGATACAGATGGCGCTTAAACAGCTTTACCTGCTCTTTTAGCGGTATATTGGTTTGCTGGTACGCTTCAAATGGAATAAGTTCGCCAATGCGCATAGGTAAATGCTTCTTACGCTGTTTGAACATCTCTTTAACGAGCAGCGCGGTGGCTAATGGCTTGTACACCATGGAAACGCCGTAAAAAAGCGGGCTATTTTTCGCGTCTATATAAACCGGCAGTATCGGTGCTTTTGCTTGCTTTGCAATGCGTAAAAAACCTGTGTGCCATCTGGTGTCGCGAACACCTTGCGGGCGTAATCGAGAAACTTCACCGGCAGGAAAAATCAATATGGCGCCGTCGCTGTTAAGGTGTTTTTGAATTGCCGATAAATGCTGTTTTGGTGTGCCTCCCTGCATATTGTTTACAGGTAACAGCATATCGTGAAGCGGTTCAATGGCCATAAGCATTTCATTGGCGACCACTTTCAAGTCGTGACGTACTTCACTAACCAGCTTTATAAGCGCAAGTGCGTCGAGTGAGCCAATCGGATGGTTAGCAATAATTACCACTCTACCTTCACTTGGAATGCGTTCTTTTTCTACATCGCGCGTGGAGTAGCTGATATTAAAATATTCAAGCACTTGCTCTACGAAATCGATATCTTCGTAATGCGGATAGGTTTCACCAAATTCGGTAATTTCACGTTCGTGAAGAAGGTGCCTTAATACGAAAGACAGCGACTTAAATAGAATGGGGTTATTTGCTACTTGAGGGTAATGCTTGTTCAGTACGTCGTTTACAGTAAACATAGAACCTGTTTCTCTTCCGGTTTTGGCGAACAATAGCAGGGCAATGTGACGCTTTTCACACAGTTTCATGGCAGTTATTTGACAGTGTTAAAAAGTTGTAACTATGACCTGTTGACCTATGATGTGAGGCACAGGTCAGCAGGCCCTAACCTTGATGGATGGAGTTGGAATTCACCTGTTGCTTGGTGAATAGCAAGAGTCAGGGGCCGTTACAGCCCCATTTGTGTAATGCCAGCTATGCTGCTTCTGAGCGAGAGGTTTTGGTTGTAATTGGTGTTACGGTGGCTGACTCTAATGAATCAAGGTAATGAATAAGAGATAAGTTACCGTTCACGTCTTCTGACAGTGCACTGCAGTTTTCTATCCAGTCCCCATCATTAATGTAGTGAATGCCGTTTTCAAAGCTGCTTTCAGGGTGATGAATATGGCCACAAACAACACCGTCGAGTCCCATTTCATCGGCGCGCCTGCAGCATGCTTCTCGATAACGGGCGATGGCTTCATTCGCTCCTTTAATGTGTTTTTTAATATAGCCCGCAAGTGACCAGTATTCTCGCTTGCGCCACGCGCGTAGGCGATTAAACTCTCTATTTAGAAAAAGCAAAAGGTCGTAACCTTTATCGCCAATCCACGCATGGAATTTGCCCATAGTTACATCGCCATCGAATTGATCGCTATGTAAGACTAAATAACGCTTCCCTTGTGCTGTGGTGTGAACCAACTCTCGTTCTATTTCTATATCACCGAATGCCATGCCAGAATATGACTGAATTGGTTCATCGTGGTTGCCGGGTAAGTACACCACACGCGTGCCGTCTTGGCTCATTTGCATGAATTTGTGCATGACTTGATTGTGCGCCTGTGGCCAGCGAGATTGCTTGGTCATTTGCCACATGTCAACGATATCTCCCACCAAATAGAGGGTGTCTACAGTGATGCTATTAAGAAAGGAAAGTAAGTATTCAGCTTTGCAGTCGCGATTTCCTAAATGGATATCAGAAAGCCAAAGTGTTCGATAGTGTGTCTTTTTCATAGCGGTTTCCCAAAGCGATGCCTTGGACCGTCACTATAGTTTTGCAAATTGACACTACCGTGACGCTTGCTTGACCATTGTGTTACAGCAACACAAATACGCGCTATAACCCCAACTTATTCGCCACTTCTAAAAGCCTATCTCGCATCCATACATTCACTAAGTCTTCATCGGCGTGTTTGTGCCAGTACATGTGTACGGGGAGTGGAGGGACGTCAAATGGAAGGGGCAGAATTTCGATATCGAATTTATTACTGAACTGTTGGGCGAATCGCGTTGGCATGGTCAGCAAAAGATCGCATTGGCTAACTACGTTAACGGCGGCAAAGTAGTGTTCACACTGCAATGCGATGTTGCGATGTAAATTGTGCTGAGCAAGGGCTAGATCTACCGTATCTAATTTAGAATCTTTTAAAGATACAAGCGCATGCTGTGCAACTGAATAGCTCTTGATACTCGGGTTGTCTAAGTAGCTATTGCTAGGCGCGCATACCACGACAAACGTTTCTTCACAGATAAACTGTGAACGAATGTCACGGCTGGTGGGAACTAATGCGTCAATTACGATATCAAGCTCTTTAGCGGCTAACGCGGGAGCAAGCTCGGGCCAGGTAACCTGTCTGCTATTCACCGTGATGTTGGGAGTATGTTTAACAAGCTCTGGAATAAGCACGGGAAAAAATATAGATTCTAAAACATCTCTCAAGCCAAGGTTCACCTGACGGGGTTTATCACTTATATCAAAGCCCACTTTACCTATTAACGTGCTTTCAAGGGTTTCTATTGATTTCACAACCGATGCAATAATGCCTTGGCAAAATGGGGTAGGCACGACTTGTCGCCCATGACGAATAAACAGCGGATCATCAAACTTCTCTCGCAGACGACCTAAGGCGTGACTCACCGCAGGCTGCGTAATATGTAACGCGTTGGCGGCTTTCGTAATGCTGCCCTGATCGTAGACCGCGCGCAGCACAACAAACAAATTTAGATCTAATTTTCCATGCATATTATTTATGGGTTTCCATAATAAGGCATCATTTTTATTTATTATTAAACAGGGTACACTGACTGAAATGTTAATAAAAGGTTTCTTTAATAGAGGCTTCTTTTGTAAGGGGCGTGTGCATGCAGGCATCTGTACTTACCGAGGTGTTGTTACCTCTAGCGTTGGCATTTGTTATGTTTGGTATGGGGCTAACGCTAACCCTTGCAGACTTTGCCCGACTACTTAAAGCACCCAAAGCAGTAATAACGGGTTTTATAGGGCAAATTATATTGCTGCCTATGTTGGCGCTAGGACTGTGCTTTGTTTTTGGTCTACCCGATTATATCGCGGTTGGTGTCATGGTTTTAGCGGCATGCCCAGGCGGCACGACCAGTAATTTAATCAGCCACATCGCAAAAGCAAATCTGGCCCTTTCAGTAAGCTTAACCGCTATTTCTACCATCGCTTGCGTTTTCTCAACGCCCTTTATCATTCAATTTGCTCTTGATTACTTTGTAAAAGAAAACGCGCCAGACTTTTCTATTATTCAAACAGTGATCGGGCTGGTTGGTATATCAATTGTACCGGTCATTTTAGGCATGACCATTCGTCGCTTTAACAGCAGGTTTGCTACTAAAACTGAAAGCTTCTTTCGGCAGTTTTCTATGTATTTCATGTTGCTTATGATTGTGGGCGTACTGGTTTCAGAAAGAAACAATTTAGCCGCGTCCTTTGAAAGCGCGTTTTTGGTTTGCTTAACGTTAAATTTATCATCGGTATTGTTAGGGCTCGGGCTTGCTAAGCTTTCAAACCTAGCATTTAAAGACTCGCTCACGCTGGCCATTGAAATAGGCGTGCAAAACGCGGCGCTTGCAATGCTGATATGTATTACCTTTTTAGATGCGCCTGATTACGCGATTGCACCTGGTGTATATGGCGTAGCAATGTACATCGGGCCCGCACTATTGGCCCTGTGGGCAAAACGAAAAATGCGTAACGAACAGCCAACAGTGTCGCTGCAAAAGACGGAATCAGTTTGATTGGATTGATAAGGCGGTCAATTAGAGAGAATAGTGAAGTACTGATTAGCGCTTAACACAATAAAGCGCAACTAAACATAAACGCCGATACAAGAATAATGAAACAAGAACAGTTAGGAAACACATCATGCGCGTATTGATTACCGGTGGCGCTACCGGCTTAGGTCAGGCCATTGCCCTTAAGTGGGCGGAAAAGTGGGCAGGCAAAGACGAGGGGTTAGATATTTGCATTGCCGATATTAACCAAGAAAGAGGCGATGAAACAGTGAATACGCTATCCGCCCAAGGTGCCAATGCGTTTTACATCCATTGCGATATAACCTCTGAAAATGATGTTCAAACGTTAGCGAACACCTTGGAAACTCGCTGGGGCGGTGTTGACACTGTGTTTAACAATGCGGGTGTTGCTTCTGGTGGCAGCCTTTTAGATGAGAGCATTGAGCAGTGGCAGTGGGTGTTTGATATTAATGTGTTAGGCATGGTGAGAGTCAGTCGTGCCCTCTTACCTATAATGCGAGAGCAAGGCGGTGGCTATTTCATTAATATTGCATCGCAAGCGGGGCTAACGCCTATTCCTTATATGGGAAGTTATAACGCGGTTAAAGCCGCAGTCGTGTCGTTTTCTGAAACCATGAAGTTGGAATTAGCACCTGACAATATTGACGTTAGTGTAGTTTGCCCAAGCTTCTTCAAAACGAATTTAGATGAGTCGATGCGAAGCAGTAACCCGGCGTCGCACAAAATGCTCGATAAGTTCTTTGCCAAAGCAGACATGACGAAAGAAGACGTGGCTGAGTCCATATTTCAGCAAGTCGATAAAAAGCAGTTTCTAATTCTTACCCATAAACTGGGTAAACGCGCTTTTCTGTTAAAGAAGCTGCTGCCAACCCAGCGCTATATCAAAAATATGCTCAATCAAACGAAGATGATGAAGCGTGCAATGGAAAAGCAAAGTTAGGCAAAACGGAATCGGGCTCACGTATGTTTGTCGCCAAGCTGTCCGAAGATAATTGTTGATCTGCACTTGTGTTGGCACAAACCGAAAGCAGGGGTGTCGTTGAGCAAAAGACTGTGAGTAAGCACTTTGAATAACTCCTTTGTAACAGAATTAAAAGAAGAATGAGATATGCAACAACAGGTCGTAGATAAAGCCGACAGTGTGCGTGCGGGCGAAGAGCT
This sequence comes from Alteromonas sp. CNT1-28, assembly GCF_022348345.1. Taxonomy (NCBI): domain Bacteria; kingdom Pseudomonadati; phylum Pseudomonadota; class Gammaproteobacteria; order Alteromonadales; family Alteromonadaceae; genus Alteromonas; species Alteromonas sp. CNT1-28. The sequence continues at coordinate 9,965 of NZ_JAKREZ010000011.1, forward strand.
AGACGTGAGCGCTGTGCACAATTGGCTTAAGGAAAATATTAGTGCCTCGAGTCCATCATTGAAGGACACGATACAAAGTAGCGATAACTTGCCTCAAGTCACCCAGTATTCTGGGGGCGCGTCTAATTGGACGTATTGCTTGAACTATCAAGGCAGTAAACAAAACCAGAGCGAACAAACGTCGTTAATTTTGCGTCGGGCACCGGCAGGTACTAAAGCCAAAGGGGCTCACGATATGGGGCGGGAGTTTCGATTACAGCATGCGTTAAAGCCTGTTTACCGCTATGTGCCAGAAATGCTTGGACTTTGTGAAGACGAGAGCGTTATAGGCACAGAGTTTTACGTAATGGAGAAGTTCACCGGCGTGATACCACGTAAGAACTTACCCAAAGGCTTAAACACGTCTGAGCAGCAAACCAAACAACTCTGCACTAATGTACTTGATAGCTTAATCGAGCTTCATAAAGTGGATTATAAGAAAGCGGGGCTTGAGCACTTAGGTAAAGGTGCTGGCTATATAGAACGCCAAATAAGCGGGTGGAGCGAACGCTATAGTAAAGCAAAAACCTGGAATGTCCCCTCGGGTAAAAAAATAATGCGCTGGCTAGAAAACCACATGCCCGCTAATGAACGCATTTGTATTACCCACAATGACTTCCGATTCGACAACGTGGTGTTAAAGCCAGATAACTATACGCAAATTATTGGTGTGTTGGACTGGGAACTGGCGACCTTGGGCGACCCGCTTATGGATTTGGGTAATACCTTGGCGTATTGGGTACAAGCGGATGATGACTTTTTGGCCCAATCAACGCGCCGCCAGCCTACTCACTTACCCGGTATGCTAACTCGAAAGCAGGTGGTTGCGTACTACTGCAAAGAGATGGAAATAGATGTAGATGATTTTACCTTTTACGAGGTATACGGGCTTTTCCGTTTAGCCGGTATTGCCCAGCAAATCTACTATCGATACCACCACAAGCAAACCAATAATCCAGCGTTTAAAAACTTTTGGATCTTCATTCATTACTTAATGTGGCGTTGTAATAAGGCCATAAAAGCATCAGGAAAGCGATAATGACAACAAGACGAAATATTCTGATCACGGGCGCGAGTTCAGGCCTAGGCAAGGGAATGGCGATTGAGTTTGCCAAACAGGGTTGTAACCTCGCCCTATGCGCAAGACGCTTTGAGAATTTAGAAAAATTGAAAGACGAATTGCATTCAATTAACCCAAACATTGATGTGTATATTCGCTCGCTGGATGTCAATGATCACGATGCGGTGTTTGAAGTGTTTGACGCATTCAAAAATGACATGGGAACCCTTGATAGAGTTATTGTTAATGCTGGAATGGGCAAGGGCGCGTCGATTGGTACGGGGTATTTCCACGCTAACAAGCAAACGGCGGTGACTAACTTTGTGTCGGCGCTAGCACAATGTGAAGCGGCAATGGCTATCTTTAGGGCACAAAATAGTGGTCATCTTGTGACGATTTCATCTATAAGCGCGGTGCGCGGTTTTAGACGCGCCATGACCGTATACGCAGCAACGAAAGCGGGCCTTACATCTATGACTGAAGGCATTCGAATGGATGTAATGAATACGCCAATTAAAGTCACCTGTATTCACCCCGGTTTTATTCGCAGCGAGATAAACGAAAAAGTAGAGAAGGTGCCGTTTATTGTTGATACCGATGTGGGCTGTCGCGCGATGGTCAATGCAATCAATAAAGAAAAAGCGAATGCGTTTGTACCGACCTGGCCGTGGGCCATCCTTCACTGGATCATGCGTATTGCACCGGCAAGCTCAATAAGAAAAATGAGCTGATAAGCGGATAGCTGGGGTGTGAACACACCGCAAAGACTTTTTATCCTGTGACAAAGCTCGCCTAGTGGTGGGCTTTATGCCTTTAAGTCTAAATTTGAAATCAGTAACCCATGCTAATTAGCGTCGATTACAGATACAAAAAAAGCGCCGAAGGGCGCTTTTTTAACTACTAATCGTAAAGATTAACCTAGTGCTTTGATTTGTGCAGCTAGACGGCTCTTATGACGAGCAGCTTTGTTCTTGTGAATCAAGCCTTTAGTAGCCATTCTGTCAAGTACTGGAGTAGCAGCAGTAAGTGCAGCTTGTGCCGCTTCTTTGTCACCGCTTGCAATTGCAGCGATAACTTTCTTGATGCTTGTACGAGTCATTGAACGACGGCTAGCGTTGTGCTGACGACGCTTTTCGGCTTGGATTGCACGCTTCTTAGCAGACTTAATGTTAGCCAAGGTGTAACTCCCAAAATAAATTCATGTCAAAAACGAGGGTGCGGATTGTGCCTACCAAACGCCCAAATGTCAAACGATTTAAAACTTAAATCGTTCCGCGTTAAAACGCGCAAGCTATTGAACACAAAGTATGCTCAACACGTTGCACATTCTTTGCGACATTTCTCTGCGACATTTTTTGAAAGAGATTCGTAATGATATTCTTTCAAGACATTTTAGCGATAGACATGCATAAACGACAGCACCCCATACCGGGCGCGGATTATAACAAGAAAGTTGTTAAAGATGCACAACTATTTTGAAGAAATCGTTTCGCCTGCGATAGCCTTTAGTTATTATGGCTCGCTTGCAACCTGGCGTTGCCGCTTTACGCTTAGCAAACGCCTTTGACTCTCTTTCAAATGGCTGATGCTATTCAGCCATTCTTTACCTTTTATTGGAAGTGTGACGTGTCACGGAAGTTAATAAAATCTGGTCTTATCGTCAGTATAATGACCTTGGTCTCGCGAATATTAGGCCTAGTGCGTGATGTTGTTGTTGCCAAGCTTATGGGCGATGGGGCAGCCGCTGACGTATTTTTCTTTGCTAACAAAATTCCTAATTTTCTTCGTCGTCTATTCGCTGAAGGTGCATTTGCACAAGCGTTTATTCCGGTATTAACCGAAGTCCACGAGAACGACGATAAAAAGCAACTCAGAGAGTTCGTTGCAAAAGTCAGCGGTACATTAGGCGCTATTGTTTTTGTAGTTTCTATTATAGGGGTAATAGCATCTCCTGTTTTGGCGGCTTTATTTGGTACAGGCTGGTTTGTGGCGTGGCTCGAAGGGGACGAGGCCGGAGATAAGTTTGTGCTCGCGTCGACCATGTTAAAAATTACCTTTCCTTATTTGGCGTTTATCTCTCTGACTGGGTTGGCAGGGGCGATACTCAATACGCTCAATAAGTTTGCGGTTGCTGCCTTTACCCCTGTTTTACTTAACGTATGCATTATTGCATGCGCAATATACTTAGCACCTACGCTGGAGCAACCCGCTTACGCGCTAGCGTGGGGTGTGTTTATCGGCGGTATTGTACAGTTCTTGTTTCAACTACCGTTTTTGTTCAGGGCAGGGCTCTTGGTAAAGCCAAAGTGGGGCTGGCATGACGAAAACGTGGTAAAAGTACGCACCCTGATGATCCCTGCCTTATTCGGTGTGTCAGTAGGGCAAATCAATTTGTTGTTTGATACCTTCATCGCCAGCTTTTTAGTTACCGGTTCTATTAGCTGGTTATACTATTCTGACAGGCTGCTTGAATTTCCCCTGGGGTTGTTTGGTATTGCCATCGCTACGGTCATTTTACCTACGCTTTCCCGGAATCACGTCAGTAATAACCCCAAAGCGTTTGCTGCAAATATCGATTGGGCGTTTCGCATGGTCTGTTTATTGGGTATTCCCGCAGCTGTGGGGCTTGGCGTGATGGCAAGGCCTATTCTGACCGTTATTTTTCAGCGCGGCGCGTTTACTGCAGAAACCGCCATTATGGCGTCTTACTCGCTTACCGCGTACTCGTTTGGCTTGCTCAGCTTTATGCTGGTAAAAATTCTTGCGCCAGGGTTTTATTCCCGCCAAGACACCAAGACGCCAGTGAAATTTGGTATTTGGTGTATGGTCGCAAACATGGTGTTTAACCTTATTTTAGCGATCCCGTTTGGTTATGTAGGGCTTGCTGTCGCTACCAGTATGTCAGCTACGCTTAACGCCGCTTTGCTTTATATAACACTGCATAGACAAGGTGTATTTGCGTTAAGCCGCACATCGGTTTTGTTTATTGCCCGTGTGGTTATTGCAAGTGCTGCCATGGGCGGGCTTATTTATTATCGCGATCAAGGCTTAGCTTTCTTTGAATTGTCTCTTTCCGCCCAAATGTTAGAGGTAGGAATAACCATTTCGCTGTCGGTAATACTGTTTGTGACCACCATGGTGGTTCTGGGCATGCGACCTAGGCATTTCAGAAGCGGCGGCGATTAGTATTCAATAGATGCGAAATAGAGCATGGAGCCAGAATGGCCCGTGTGCTTGGTATTGTGCTCGCGGTCGGCTATAATCGCGAGCTTTGATTTTCTAGCAGTTAAAAGGTAGTGGCTAACAGTGGAATTTATCCGCGGGCTAAACAATGTAAAACCGCACCATAAAGGGTGTGTGCTCACTATTGGCAAGTTCGACGGCGTACACCGTGGTCATCAAGCTGTGTTGGCTAACGTGCTTGAAAAAGCGAAATCGCTATCACTTCCTGCCACCGTAATGGTGTTCGAACCTCAGCCTGAAGAAGTCTTTATGCCTGATAAAGCACCAGCGCGTATAAGTCCTCTTCGCGAAAAGTACGAGTTGCTGCGCCAACAAGGTGTCGACAGGCTGCTTGCTGTGCGATTTAACGCGGAGTTTGCTAAGCAAAGTGCCGATACCTTCGTCCACGATTTACTGGTGGACAAACTGGGTGTTAAATTTCTTGTTGTTGGCGACGATTTCCGTTTTGGCAATGGCCGCAAAGGGGATTTCGAAATGCTTGAGGCGGCAGGTCGCCAATACGGTTTCGAAGTAGTAAGCACCCACAGTTTTACCATGCATGCCCATCGAATAAGCTCTACCGCGGTGCGAGAAGCGTTGGCTGACAGCGACTTTGGTCTGTCTACCGAAATGCTAGGGCGCCCGTTTGCTATTCACGGTAGGGTGGTTCACGGCGAGAAAAAAGGTCGCACCATTGGTTTTCCCACCGCGAATGTCATGCTAAAACGCCAAAAAACGCCAATTCACGGCGTGTTCGCAGTTCGTGTCGATGTAGATGGAAAACACTATAACGGCGTTGCGAACATTGGTACCCGTCCTACTGTTAACGGGGTAAGAAACCAGTTAGAAGTCCATATTTTTGATTTGTCTTCTGACCTTTACGGCAAGCCCATTACGGTGTTTCCGATGGCAAAAATAAGAGATGAAATTAAATTTGATTCTTTTGAGGCGTTGAAAGATCAAATTCAAGCAGATGCAGCACAAGCGCGTCTGTTATTAGCATAGTTAAACGTGATAAAGTCACGAAAAGTTTTTGCGCGTATCAGTTTTATTGAACTCGATTTTTTTAAACGTGGATCCTTGTTCGCGAAACGCGTAAGTAAGTCACTGTGCTAGAACATATAACGTCAGCCTTGCGCTAGTAAGAACGACACACAGTTTTACGTTGAACCTTTTACATTCAGCGTTTTAATTTGAACATCGCAAAATGAATATCGCCTTCACAATGTGTTAGTGCATTGGGTGAAAATTAAGGTAACCGGATAATACAATTTTATGAGTGATTACAAAGCCACACTGAACCTTCCAGAAACTGCGTTTCCTATGCGCGGTAACCTTGCTCAGCGCGAGCCGAAAATGCTTAAAGACTGGCAGGAAAAAGGGGTATACAGCAAAATTCGTGAAGCGAAAAAAGGCAAAAAGCCATTTATTCTTCACGATGGCCCTCCTTATGCAAATGGCGATATTCACATTGGTCACGCGGTTAACAAAATTCTTAAAGACATTATTGTAAAGTCGAAAAACCTTTCTGACTTCGATTCTCCGTACGTTCCTGGATGGGACTGTCACGGTTTGCCGATTGAATTGATGGTAGAAAAGAAAGTTGGTAAGCCAGGTAAGAAAGTTACGGCGGCTGAATTTCGCCAGAAGTGTCGCGAATACGCACAAAAGCAAATTGACGGCCAAATGGCTGACTTTAAACGCTTAGGTGTGTTTGGTGAATGGGATAACCCATACAAAACCATGGACTTCAAATCTGAAGCCGACATCATTCGTGCATTAAGTAAAATTGTAGACTCTGGTCACTTAGAAAAGGGCTTCAAACCTGTTCACTGGTGTACAGATTGTGGTTCGGCACTTGCTGAAGCAGAAGTTGAATACAAAGACAAAGTATCACCTGCTATCGACGTTAAGTTCCCAGTGGCTGATGTGGCTGCTATTGCAGAAGCGTTTGGTGTGTCTGAAGGTGATTTAACCACACACAAAGCAGGTGTAGTTATTTGGACTACCACACCGTGGACACTGCCAGCCAACCGTGCAATCAGCTTACACCCAGAGCTTACCTATGCGATTGTTGAAGTTCAGCCTTCAAATGAATGGCTAGTGGTAGCGCAGGACCTGCTTGAAAGCTGCATGAACCGTTACGGCGTTGAAGATTTCCGTGAAGTGGCAACCTGTACTGGTGCTGCGCTTGATAAGCTTAAAGTTAATCACCCATTCTTAGACCTTGAAGTACCGCTAATCCTAGGCGACCACGTTACGACTGAATCTGGTACAGGTTGTGTACACACAGCGCCAGCTCATGGTGTTGACGACTTTAACGTGGGCAAGCAATACGATATCGAAGTGTACAATCCGGTAGGTAACAATGGCGTGTATCTTGAAAACACACCGCTGTTTGCAGGTCAATTTGTATTTAAAGCCAACGATGAAATTATCGAAGTGGTAAAAGAAAAGGGTAACCTTGTCTTAAACGTAAAATACGAGCACAGCTACCCGCATTGCTGGCGCCACAAAACGCCAATCATTTTCCGCGCTACGCCTCAGTGGTTTGTAAGCATGGATAAAAAAGGCCTTCGCGCTGAATCACTTGAACAAATTAAGCAAACCAAATGGATCCCAGACTGGGGCCAAAACCGCATTGAGAAAATGGTTGAAGGTCGTCCAGATTGGTGTATCTCTCGTCAACGTACGTGGGGCGTGCCTATTCCCTTGTATGTGCACAAACTTACCGGTGAAATACATCCAGAGTCTGCGGCGTTAATGGAAAAAGTGGCACTGGAAGTTGAAGCTAAAGGTATTCAAGCGTGGTGGGATCTCGATGATGCAGCCCTGCTTGGTAGCGAATTAGACAACTATGAAAAAGTGACCGATACCCTAGACGTTTGGTTTGACTCAGGCGTAACGCACTACTTTGTTGTAGACCGTCGCGACGACATTCCTGCATCTGCCGATTTGTATCTTGAAGGTTCAGACCAACACCGCGGTTGGTTTATGTCTTCGCTTATGTCATCAACTGCCATGCACGGCCACGCGCCTTACAAAGAAGTGCTAACCCACGGCTTTACGGTAGATGCCCACGGCAGAAAAATGTCGAAGTCGGTAGGTAACGTTGTAGCACCTCAGGAAGTGACTAACAAACTAGGCGCAGACATCCTTCGCCTATGGGTAGCATCTACCGATTATCGCGGTGAAATTGCGGTATCGGATGAAATTTTAAAGCGTGCTGCCGATGGCTATCGTCGCGTGCGTAACACCGCACGTTTCTTGCTTGCAAACCTTAATGGTTTTGCGGTGGAAGACGCGGTTGCAGAAGACGACATGGTCGCCCTTGATCGCTGGATTGTTGCTCGTGCAAAGGCACTTCAAGAAGAGCTTATCGAAGCGTATGACAACTACGACCTGCTGGTAGTGTCACAGAAGCTTACGCACTTCTGTTCAATCGAGCTGGGCTCATTCTACTTAGACGTGATTAAAGACCGCCAGTACACCGCTAAAGCAGATGGGCTAGCCCGTCGTTCATGCCAAACGGCCATGTATCATATCATTGAAGCATTGGTTCGCTGGATGGCGCCTATTACCAGTTTTACTGCACAAGAAATCTGGGAAACGCTACCAGGTGAGCGCAGCGAGTTTGTATTTACTGAAACCTGGTACGAAGGGTTTAACAACTTCACGCAAAGCGATACGTTTAACGATGCCCTATGGCATCAAGTGTTAAGCGTAAAAGACGCGGCCAACCAAGCAATGGAGCAGGCGCGTAAAGATGGCGAGCTAGGTGGCTCACTAGAAGCGAGCATTTCGCTTTATGCTACCGAATCGTTGTACAACGTACTTGCAAAGCTTGAAGACGAGCTACGTTTTGTACTTATTACATCAGGCGTTTCGCTAACTAAGGTTGACAGTGCACCGTCTGAAGCAAAAACCACAGACGTTGAAGGTCTATGGTTGAGCGTTAATAAAGCAAGCGGTGAAAAGTGTGTTCGCTGCTGGCATCACCGTGAAGATGTAGGCTCACATGAAGGTCACGAAGAGCTTTGTGGTCGCTGTGTGACAAACATTGATGGTGATGGAGAAGAGCGCCACTATGCTTAAGCTTTTTCGCGAAACAGGCTTGCGTTTTTTGTGGATAAGCGCAATTGCGTTTATCCTCGACCAATGGAGTAAGTACACGGTTATCGACAGTATGTCGTTGTATCAGTCGATACAGGTATTGCCGTTTTTTAACTTTACTTACGTACATAATTACGGCGCCGCATTTAGTTTTTTAGAAAATGCAGGTGGTTGGCAGCGCTGGTTCTTCACTGCCATTGCTGTCGTGGTAAGTGTAGTGATTTTGTGGTGGCTGAAGCAGTCCCCCCGTTCGCAAAAAATGCTGCCGGTTGCGTTTGCCTTTATTCTAGGTGGTGCACTAGGTAACGTTTACGACCGTTTAGTCCATGGTTATGTCATCGACTTCTTAGATTTTTACGTAAACAATTACCACTGGCCAGCGTTTAACATTGCTGACAGCGCAATATTTATAGGCGCTGCCTTACTTATTATCGACATGTTTAAAAATGGCGACAAAAAAAGTGAAGGGAACGGTGCAGACGCGCGAGCCAGTGCCGCGGACAATAGCGAAACCATTAAGTAGTATTCGGAAAGGTTATGACAGACTCATTGATAATTGGTGCTGACAACGAAGTTATTCTTCACTTTGATTTAAAGCTAGAAGATGGCTCTGCCGCTGACAGTACTCGTGTAAACAACAAACCTGCCAAAATGGTGATGGGTGACGGTAGCCTTACGCCGAATTTTGAAGCGTGTTTACTTGGGCTTAAAAAAGGTGACAAAAAGTCATTTAAATTAGGCCCTGAAGATGCATTCGGCCAGTCTGATCCGAATAATATTCACTATATGGATAGAAGCCGCTTTGGTGCAGATTTGCAAGTTGAGGAAGGCATGATTTTAGCGTTTGCTCAGCCTGACGGTTCAGAGATTCCGGGGATTATTCGAAGTGCTGCTGGAGACTCTGTTACGGTAGACTTCAATCACCCGCTAGCAGGGCAAACGGTTATCTTTGACGTTGAAATTATTGATGTTAAACCTGGCGTGTCAGCACAAGGTGGAAACTAGTTATGCAAATTCATTTAGCTAACCCTCGTGGCTTCTGCGCGGGCGTTGATAGAGCTATCACCATCGTTGAACGCGCGCTTGAAATGTTCGAGCCGCCCATTTATGTACGCCACGAAGTGGTACACAATAAATTTGTGGTAGATGGGCTACGTGAGCGTGGTGCGCTATTTGTTGATGAGCTTCACGAAGTACCAGACGACTGCATAGTAATATTTTCTGCCCATGGCGTATCGCAAGCGGTAAGAAAAGAAGCGGAAAATCGCGGTTTAAAGGTCTTTGATGCCACGTGCCCCTTAGTGACGAAAGTACATATGGAAGTTACCCGCGCTAGCAAAACGGGCACTGAATGTATCTTGATTGGTCATGCTGGTCACCCTGAAGTAGAGGGCACCATGGGGCAGTACAGCAATGAAGATGGCGGTATTTATTTAGTTGAATCTGAAGCTGATGTGGCAACGCTTGAAGTTAAAGATCCGACCAACCTTTATTATTGCAGCCAAACTACGCTGTCTGTTGATGATACCGCCGATGTTATTGATGCACTTCGCGCTAAGTTCCCCAAAATCAATGGTCCGAGAAAAGACGACATTTGCTATGCCACGCAGAATCGCCAAGACGCGGTGCGCGACCTAGCCCAAGATTGTCAGGTATTACTGGTTGTTGGTGCACAGAATAGCTCAAACTCGAATCGTCTTCGCGAGTTGGCTGAAAAAATTGGCGCAAAAGCGTATTTGATTGCTGACGCTAATTGCATTCAAGAGGAATGGCTAGAAGGTGTAGAGCATATAGGCGTTACTGCAGGCGCGTCTGCACCGGAAGTGTTAGTGCAAGGTGTGGTAAACAAGCTCAAAGCGTGGGGTGCTGTTTCAGCTTCTGAGCGTGCTGGACGCGAAGAGAATGTGGAATTTGCTGTACCTAAAGAGCTGCGTGTTAAACAGGTCGTTTAATTTATCCGCACTATCAAAATAAAAAAACACCGCACTTAGTTGCGGTGTTTTTTTATGCTTTTGTCTACTGGAAATTCAACAAGTTGCGAATGGATAATAATACCTTTAGAACAGGGTATTTTAACATGAACAGGCTACACGGTTCGGCTTTAAGGTAACACCTTTTATGCCGTAAACGTACATTGTAAAGCGGTGTTATAGCACGCTTACCATTTAGAGCCTGTTACTTTAAAGATAAAATGGTTGAACAGTCTGCCTTGTACTTACTTGCTAGAACAGGTCACAGAAAATTATACGTTTTAATAACCATTGATACCCAGTGTTATACGCTTTTGTCTTACTATACTACATTGGTGATAACACCAATTTGAATGTTAGGTATATGGCAAAAAAAGATGATTGCTGAAAAGGTGATAATGAAGCGAGTGAAGGGAAGTCATATTCGCGCACAACACGGTGCAGGTCTTATAGAGATCTTAATCACCTTATTTATATTAGCTGTGGGCTTACTGGGTGTTGCTGCGCTCCAGTTTACGGGCTCTTTTGCCAATAAAGACGCAATAAGCCGAACTCAGGCCGAAATGGTGGCAGCGCAAGTTGCAGAACGATTGAGAGCCGCCGCTCGCCCAGCAACAGTGGGAGACGGCATGGTAGTCAACAATGCGTACTTCTCTAGCGATACCTATAATTTTGCCACGTTAAGTTGTTCTGGCTCGTCTCATCCTTATCACTGCTACTGTCTGGCAAGGCCGGCAGGGATCCCAAATTGCGAAGGCCAGGCTTGTAGTGAAGCACAGATGGCTGAGTACGATGGTTGGGCGCTATCGTGTTCAGCGGTACAAACCAACCCTCAAACTAAAGTGTCGGTATCGTGTGACGACAACAATACGGCAGATATTTACAGCTGTAGTGCAGGTTCTCGTGTAGAAGTGTTGTTGACGTGGCCTGTCGCTTCTTCGGGAAATCAGACCTATACCCTTAATGCGCGATGTAACGAATCTGAAGGTGACAGTAACGCATGTGTGTTTAAGGACATTACATTATGAATGCACGTCGCCACCGCCCACAGCAGGGTTTCTCCCTTGTCGAGTTAATGATTACGTTGACGCTGGGGTTAGTGATATCAGGCGCGATTATTCAAGTGCTCGTCAGTAGTAGCGTGACGAATAAGCTCAATCAGGCCGTGGCTCAAGTACAAGAGTCAGGCCGCTTTATCATGGCTCGCCTCTCTGCAGAATTCTATGAAGTCGGCCGTTATGATCAGATAGTCGCGGATGTGGATACATCCGTTGATATCGTTGCCGAAGCGGCCTATGTGGAAAATCACCCCATCGCTGTATCAGGGGATTTCGCTACCAACGCGACACTAGGCAGTATACAAACCTCTAGTGGCGGCAGTGATAAGCTGGTTGTGAGCCTACTAAGTGACGAAGATTGTACTGGAAACCAGCACGGCTATGGCGGTCTTGAGTTTCACGTTGTTAATCACTACTTTGTAAGCGGCAGTACACTTAAGTGCACGGGATATGATGGTCGGGTACTTCGTGGCCTAAAGGTGCAGACTGTGTCGCCCCTTACCGTAACATTGCTCGATAACGTCGAAAGTTTCCAAGTGCAGTTCGGCGTTTCAAGCAGCATTACCAATTCTCAAGGGCAAGCTGTTTCGTATGTAACCGCAGATGAAATTGAAGATTTAAGGGCGCTTAATCAACAAGTTGTGTCACTGCGCTGGGCGCTAATGCTTAAAAGCTATCAAAATGAAGTGAGACAAACACAGTCTCAGAAATATGCGCTGTTAAACGAAGCATCTAAAACGATGGACACGGCCCATTATTATCAAGTGTTCTCAAAAACGTTGGCACTTCGAAATATGAAAAATTTTGTCAGGAGTTCGCGATGAAACAACAAGGCTTAGTGATGGTATTCGCACTTCTTGTGTTGCTTTCAATCACTGTTTTAGGGGTAAGCGCGGTAACCAGTAGCTTGTCTCAGTCTAAAATGGCAGTGTCTATGCAGCAAAGTGGTTTGGCTTTTGATGCTGCTGAAGCAGCGATCGCGGGCGTTTTCTTTGAATCTGAAGATGAAACTTTACTTACCGACCCGAATAAGACAGACCCGCTCTCGGAAGCTCGGCAGGGTAACGTGTTTGACCCTGAAGCAGATTCAATGAGCTGTTTCGATGACGGGGAGTGGACTGACAGATATATGACTGAAGGCGGCCTTGCTGTTGGTGACAGACATGTTGTGGATGGCACGTATCAAAGTGAGGCCTCGTCAAAGAGTTGGTCGCGCACTGCGTTTATCAGAGAGCAGGCTTGTCGAGGCTCGAGTAACGTGATTGGTGGAAGCAACGTCAATTGCCATGTATTCATTATCAGAGGATGTGGGAAAGTGGCGGGTAAATCTTCTGTTGTGGCGAACAGCTTGGCTGCCTCTGTATTTGGCCCTGCGTCTCAATAGGTATTAATATGAAGAAACTCTCGACTTACCTTGCCTCTATTACATTATTTAGCTGTATCGGTTTCTCTGCGTTTGGTGACGACCTTGATATTTACCTAGGCAACGCAAATAACGCCGTAACCTATAACCCGAATGTGCTGTTTATCATGGACTCATCGGGAAGTATGGGATCTTACGATAACACCAGCCAAACTCGAATGTTGCGCGTACAGAATGCACTAAAAGAAGCGCTCGGTTCGGCGACCAATATTAACGCAGGTTTGATGCGTTTTTCGGATTACGGTGGCCCAATCCTCTATCCGGTTCGCAATATAGATGAAGCGGTAAGACCTGAAATTATCATTTCAACCAACGACGACGATCACGACGCACATGAAATAGACGGTAGCGTTACCACTGACAGCAATGACCTTGTATTAAGCAGCGGTACCCAAACCGTAACCTCTGGTCTGCGTTTTACCGAGTTAAACATACCTCAAGGCGCGACAATCGTTAATGCCAGTATTAGGTTTACTTCAGAAAAATTCAATGTGGCGGGTACATCCCTTGTTATTTCAGCTGAAGCATCGGCATCAAGTACAGCCTTTGCTTCGTCTTCGAACAATTTGAGTGCGCGAACGAAGACTGCGGCTAACGTTGAGTGGGCCACCGATAATAGCTTTCCCGCCTCAGGCGAGGTGATAACTACACCTGATATAAGTGCAGTCATTCAAGAAGTCGTCGATTTATCGGCATGGTGTGGCGGCAAGAACCTTAATATTTTAATAGAAGGCTCTAGCACCGATTCAGCAAGCTCTCGTGAGGTAAGAGCCAGTGACGTAGGCCAAAGTGGTGCGCCACAGTTGGTGGTAACTTATGATGACTCTACCGCTACGGGCTGTGTTCAAGGCGAAGCAATTTATCAAGTAGCCAGTTCACGAGATAACTTGGAAGAGAACGTAAACGGCTACCCGAATACCGGCAGTGAACTGACCTTCCACCCATCTTACAATGATTACATAGGCGTTCGATTCCGCAATGTGAACATTCCTCAAGGGGCGGTAGTAACAGAAGCGTATCTTGAGTTTACTGCTTACAGTACGGTGACCTATGGTAACCCGAGCATGCGTATTAGGGGCGTAGCTGATGATGATGCGTCTGATTTTCATCCAGACCGTCGTAACCGCTTACGAAATTTGCCTAAAACATCGGGTATTACTTGGTCCATGCCTGATTTTTACAACAATTATACCTACCGTACGCCTGACGTGAGCAACATTGTTAAGCAAATTGTGGATCGTTCAGGTTGGCGGTCAGGTAACGATATGGCTTTTGTTCTTGATGATTTTGTGTCGTACCGCGGTGCGCATACGTACAACAACTCGCCATCTAAAGCACCGAAGCTTATTGTGAAGTTTAACGGCTCGGCGACACCTGGCGCTTCAGCAACGGTCCGTGAACATTTGATCAGCAAAATAGATGAGCTTAGCGCCAACGGTCTAACCCCTATAGTAGACACATTGTTGGAAGCCGCTAACTATTATGGCGGTAGAGACGTAGATTATGGGCGAAAACGTGGGGAAAGTGACGTTAGCAGCTCTGTGCGAAGAAGTACTCGTGTGAGCCACAGAAGCTCTTATATAGGTGCAGATTCAATTTTGCCTTCGGGCTGCTCGGAAGACAACTTGTCAGACAGCGACTGTATCACTGAGCAGATCCCAACACCGGCAAGTTACATTTCGCCAGTGTCTGACCTACAGTGCCAAACGAACAACCACATTGTTTTATTGTCCGACGGTGAAGCGAACAACAACCACAGTGTTTCGAAAATTCAGACGTTACTTGGTAAAAGCTGTACCGGAAGTAGCGGTGAGAAGTGCGGCCTAGATTTAGTGAGAAATATCAGTGAAGCGTCAACGTCAGTAATAGGCCCAAGGGTTATTACACACACCATCGGGTTTGCGGCGAACAATAACGCCAACAACTTCCTTAATCAGCTTGCTTTGCAAAGTGGTGGTGGTTTCTATCAGGCAGATAACAGTACGGATTTGCTCGAGGCGTTTAATACTATTTTGCGTTCTGTAAAAGATATTAATGCAACCTTTGTGTCGCCTGGTGTGGCGGTTAACCAGCTAAACCGTCTAACGCATAGAGATGAATTATACTTCGCATTGTTTAAGCCGAGCGAAGGGGCGATTTGGCCTGGGAACCTTAAACGTTATCGCTTAAGTGGTGATGAAATTCTCGATAAAAACAGCCTAAATGCGGTGGATAGCGTTACGGGATTCTTTGCTGAAAATGCACACAGCTATTGGTCAACCCTTGCTGACGGTAGCGAGGTAAGTGTAGGTGGTGCAGCCAGTCGCTTGGGCGGGAACCGAAATATATACGTGTTTAATGATACGGGCAGCATTGTAAGAAGTGCCAATGAATTACACGAAAACAATACGAATATAACGAATGCTGATCTTGCCATTCAGGATGAAACTGATGCGAATGCACTAAGAGATGCCATCTTAAAGTGGACTCGAGGCGTGGACGTAAAAGACAGTAACGGCGATGGAAGTACAACTGACTATCGCTCTCAAATGGGCGATCCCATTCACTCTCAGCCTATAATTGTTAACTACGGTACTGACGACTCGGCCATTTTTGTCGCCACCAACCAAGGAATGTTGCATTCATTCGACACTTCAACAGGCGAAGAGAACTTTGCCATCATGCCTAAAACATTGCTGCAGAATCTACATCATTTTTATAAAGACACATCATCGCTAGAGCACAAATATGGCTTAGATGGTGACATGATTCTAAGAACAGTTGGAGACAACAAGTACCTTTATGTTGGTATGCGCAGGGGGGGACGTAATTATTATGTCTTTGATGTGACGCAAAAGACCTCACCCACGCTGAAATTCAAAATTGAAGGCGGGGCGGGGACGCTGGCAAAGTTGGGCCAGACGTGGTCTAGACCAACAATCACTAAAGTGAACATGGGCGGACAAGTTAAAAATGTCATGATTGTTGGCGGTGGCTACGATGACGCACAAGATGATCGTGCTATTCGAGCAAATGATGTCGTTGGCAATGCTGTGTTTATGTTCGACGCTGATACTGGCAGCCTCTTGTGGCATGCAAGTAATGAAGATGCGGATTTAAACTTAACGAATATGACATACAGCGTTCCAGGGCGAATTTCAGTTATTGATAGGGATAACGATGGGTTTGCGGACCATATGTATGTGGCCGATATGGGCGGCCAGTTATTCAGGTTAGACATCTATAATGGAAATTCAGGTACGAATTTTATAAAAGGCGCGCGCATTGCCGACTTCGGTGGCGACACAGCAGAAACCAACCGACATTTCTACTATGGGCCAGACGTAACAGAGATAGCGCTAGGCGATGAGTTGTATTATGGCATAGCCCTTGGCAGTGGATGGCGTGCATCTCCGCTAGATACCGTAGTTAAAGACAACTTTTATATGCTTAAAGACAGCGGCGTATTTAACCGTGATGTAAATGGGAATTACACATTTATGCAAACGGTTTATGAGAGTGGAATGTACAACGCCACGAGTCATGCCTTAAATAGTAGTGACGAGGGGGAGCGCGAGTTGGCTTCACAGGACTTTGCTAACAAGGCTGGGTGGTATTTGAATTTAACCACTAACGGTGAAAAGGTACTGTCTTCTCCGCTAATTATCGATTACAAGGTGTTCTTTACGACCTATGTTCCGGCGGTGAGTAGTACCAGTGCATGTGCTCCGCCCACGGGTAATAGTCGCGCTTATTTAGTCAGTATGTTTAATGGCAACGCCGTCACAGATGTAAATAATGACGGAGAAGTTAACGACGCTGACCGCTCAGCAGAATTAAAACAAACTGGCATCGCACCAGAGACCAAAATTCTTATAGAAGATATTGTGAGTCCAGTGGTTTGCTTGGGTACTGAATGTGTCTCAGCAGTGATTGACGTTGATGAAGATGGCAACGACGAGGCATGTACTAACGCATTTGAGTGTTTAGCTGAAAATATTTACGGAAGATTCGAGCGAATTCAGCGTGGTAGTTGGCACTCAGAAACAGAGAGGGAATAATTGTGAAGCATAAAAAAACAGAGAGCGGATTTTCATTAATTGAGCTTATGATAGTTGTGGCGATAGTGGGCATTATTGCCGCCATTGCATACCCTTCTTACCAAGGTGTTATTGCCGATGGATACCGCGGCACAGGGCAGGCTGACTTGTTGGGGTTCGCATCTGCAATGGAACGTCATCACAGTGGTTCTTTCAGTTATGAAGGTGCGGCAAGTGGTGGCGCAAACACCGGCGCGCCAGCCGTTTTTTCTACTTATTCTCCGTCTTCTGAGCCCCAAGCAAATCGCCGTTATAATTTAACTATACAAGCGGCCAGCGCAACAGCTTATGAGTTGAGGGCAACGCCAGTCAGCGGCACAGGTCAAGCATCAGATGGCACGTTGTTTTACTTCAGTGATGGGAGAAAGGGTTGGGATAAAAATAACAATGGATCCCTTGAGTCCGATGAATATTGCTGGTCATGCTAATTATTAATACTGGTAGATATTCGTTAAGCGATTAATGCCACAGGTCCTTTTGACGCCTTAAAAAAACGTGGCGTTGATGTGCTATTGGGCTGAAATTACCAGTAATGACGGTTCACCAAATATTGCGATGTCATCCCAACGTTGGTCAACCGGGTCGTTAACTAGAGCGAGTCGATCCGAATTCAATGAGCCATTGTGCTCAGCGTTTTCATCCAAAGTCACTTGAAAGAGAAGCCTAGAATCAATGCGAGTGGCAAGTAGATAGGTGGTAGTGCTTGTTAAAATAAGCAGTGCCAGCAACACTTCAATTAAAATACTTCCTGTATTTTTCAATTTAGGCATCTTTGAGGATCCTCTATTTCTGGTTTTTCGTTTACCTAATATTCAGCTCAATCGTTTGTTGAGTTATTCCTATACCATGAACCCGGGATAGGGATAATTTTAGCGAGTGTAGTGTGCGATTGAAGGTTTTTTAGCACCGCGGTGGACGGTGTTAATGGCCCATCAAGATTCGTGTTCAAGGGGTGGTTGGAAACGTAAGCGCCTTTTATAGATGCCTCAGGTGAAACATGCAAAGTGTGCGTATATGGCGTGGTGGAAAGCATAACTATCAAACCATGGAATTGCGTATCAGCGTGAAGTGAAAGGTCGCCATCCACTATCAGTAGCATTAAAGGCTGGTTTTCGTCTGAGTGTGCAATATCTTCGTTATCCAATTGGCAATCTCCCTCTATCCAGAAAATACTGGCAGGCGGAAGGTTCACACAATCCTGTTTAGCAACGCTTTGAGGAAAATACGTCGCACTCAGGTGCTCTATGCTTCGATTAAACAGCCATTCGGTAAGCTGATTGTCCCATGATAATTGTTGAGTTGAAGTAGGTAGCCTTAACAGTGACGGATAGCGCAGAAATTTAGCTGTAAAAATCGTATTACTTTCGTCTTGGGAAACCCGCACGTCAAAGTGTTGCAAAGACTGCTGTTCTTCACCAACTAAATCGGTCTGCTCAATAAGTATCGTTGCATTGGATGTGTCTATCCTATTCAACGTTTGCGAGACCGAATGACTTCGTAACAACGTGGCGATTTCTTTGACTTGCTGCATGTGTGTAACATGCGCCTTCTCGGTATCCCGCTTTGTCTTTTCAATCGTATAAAATTGTTGAACCTGCTGTGATGTACTTATAGCTGAGAAGGTAATAGCGCTTAATAATATGGCCACAATTCCCAACACGGCGATGCCTTGCTGAAAACGAAGCGGTGCAGTATGGCGTGTAGGTACAACCCCTCCATGGCTTGTTCTAAACTCAGTTTTTCTGTTGCCTCTTTGAGGGCACTGCATTTCGGTATTAGTAGTAGGCATTGACAGCCTCAACTATGAACGTTCTGGCGCTTTTGATGGTAGGATCAACTTTACTGTGCAACTCTATTTCAATTTCATAGGCACTTCCCCAGCTACTGCTGTGCCTTCGGTTAACCGTGAATTTGGTGGCAACCGTAGTTTGCGTATCGGTTAAGTCGTACCAACCGCTTTGTATACAGGAATGTCCCGCTACTCGGTACTCGATGGCATTGTCGTGCAATCGGTATCCAAAAAACTCCCCCTGAGCCTGCGATACCACGCCGTCCTTGTTCTTATCATAAGAAAAGGTAACACAGCTATTTTCAGGTTCATTTGCGCGGTGGCCAGTGGTTACTTCGAATACCGTATTTTCGATTGTGGTCGCACCGAAAGGTGATAGGGTGTTAGGGGAGTAAACAAAACCCGCTTTGCTTAGGTGTTGTGTAATTGTACTTTGTAGCGCACGTATGTCGTCTTCTACGCTGGTAGCGTGTTGAATTGATGAGTGTGCAATGTGCGACCGCGCCGCTTGAGTTGTAACGGCTGAAATCACTATACTTGCCAAGCCACAGGCCACCAGCAGTTCGGTGAGACTATATCCACAATACGGCTTGATTGCGCCACGACGCATTACATGTTTTAGCATGGCGCTATTCCAGAAATAGACTGAACGCTACATAGCTTTATTCGCCCCAATGTATTAATAACTAACTTTGCCCTGAAGCGCTGGCTTGAAAGCGTTAGCGTCGTATTACTGGCAAAATTGAGGGTACCGTTTTTATTGAACGCGACAATCTTGTCCTCATTATTGGTTGTGCTCAATTCTGTATTCCACCGCGAAGGCAGTGACAAGAAACTCGACTCAGTCAAGGCACAGCTTGGGCGGGTGGCGCAAGAGCACGAGTCTTCTTCGCTCACGAGTACACAGCTATTGTGTTCAATTTGCGCAATCAGGAACATGTTCTTTTTGTTTATTAGTGCTTTCATTCTCGCCTGTTTTGCGAGTGAGGCTATTCCGGTGGCAGCATGTTTAAAGGCATTTCGCTCATTCCATGCATCAAATGAAGGAATAGCAATTAACGATAGGAGACTGATTACTGCCAGTACAACTAGCATTTCTAAAAGCGTAAACCCATTCAATCTCCGTTGTGGAATGCTTAGCTTGTTGTTGGATGTGTAAGCGTGAAAAGCCATGCGTAAGTCCAGTTACCCTGCTTAATTCATATTGGTAATCTCAATGTACTGAAATTCAATTAGAGAGATAGCTGTACCATGGAAGGGAATTATAAAGCGTACATACAACATCATCTGACTGAAGGGTTTTCGCTTGTAGAAATACTGGTTGCAACGGCTATAGCAGGCATATTGTGCGTTGCGACTACGTCGGCAATTACCGCTAGCAAACAACTAAGTCAGCTCAACAAGGTCAAAGCGTACCTTCTGTCTGCCCAAGCAATTCAGTCGCGAAGTTGGCTACTCACAGGCGAGTACGTAACGCACGATGCGTTGCCACCCTCTGGAATAGCCAGCGTACGCATCTCACAAACCATCAGCGACACGGGAATGTATGAAATTAGTGCTACACTGACATCTAGAGCATCTACGGACAGCTGTAGAGTAATAAAAATACGTGAAGACGCACTGACGCCCACAGAATGTTGGTAAGAAAATGCTCGAAACTTAACGATACGAAAAGTGAACGGTTAGCTACAGCTTAACTCATTACCTTCTAAGTCTTCTTTTTTGCCGTTGTCATCACTGTCTACGGCAACAGATATTCTTCCGTAAAGCGATAATAAAAGTGCTGATGCATAGTTTGCATCGTTGTTATTGGGACATAAGGTGATGGTTGCGGTGCGGTCTATTCCGCCTTGCTCGTCGAAGATAAGGCTGCCGGTTATACCGGAGATGGTATTGGCATTACTAAGTGGATCGCTTGCTACAATTAAGACCTCATTGTTATCCCGGCCGCCGTTTCCATTTGCATCTATAAACACCATTTTTGCATTGCGCCAACTCGACGTGCAGGCTGTATAGTTTTGCGTAGGGCACAGCACTACGTTGGTTTGTTCGTCTACCGCAGAAAAGCGAGCGCGTTGAACCACTGCACTTAAATTGTTTAAGTCAGAGGTAATTCTATTTTTGATTACGATATTTTGAATGCCAGGCGCAACAGTGGTGAGAATAATGGCAAGAATAGCGACGGCAACAAGCATTTCTAGAAGGGTTAATCCTTGCTGTCTCGACATTATGGATAGTCGTGCTGTAAGCCTAGTGTTTGTCATAAACGGTATTCGATTCCACGCGTTGCTATAAAGAGAAACAGGCGGGTTTGCTTTTGCGCCGCCTTTCTCCAGTGTAATGTTGTAGCGCCATAATTTTACGCTACTTACTCATATTTTAGGGTAAACTAATTTGAGTTGGCAAAGGTATGTTTTACCGCGCAACCGCATATTTGGCCATACGCCTTACGTTTAATGGCTTGTCGTTCTGCTGTGCTTGAATCTCAACTTAATAATAAATAAATTGCTGACCTTAAGTGCTGCACAACTGCAATACCAGAAGAGTAAATCCAAATAGATGCGCGGATACCACTAACATCTGCGGTCAGATTGTCGTAGAATCAAGTTCCAGGACGCCCCAAAAATACGTGGATATAATGATGCAAAAACAAGCAGTTATTGATGAAATGAAAGTGCTGCCTGAAATTGACGTAGAGTACGAAGTCGCACGTCGAGTCTCGTTCATAAAAAAGCAGTTACTTACTTCTGGTTTAAATTCGCTGGTACTGGGTATTAGTGGCGGCATTGATTCATGCACATTGGGTCGGTTAGCTCAATTAGCAGTAAATGAATTAAACGATGAGCACCACGAAAAATACCAATTTATCGCGGTTCGTTTACCTTATGATACCCAAGCCGATGAAGACGATGCACAGAAATCTATCGACTTTATCCAGCCCTCTCATTCTCTTGCAGTGAATGTAAAACCTGGCGCAGATGCTATTCATGCGTCTACTTCACAAGCGCTTGCCAGTGCTAACCTTCTTCCCGACAATGAAGCGAAACAAGACTTTGTGAAAGGAAATGTTAAAGCACGTACCCGTATGGTTATCCAGTATGAAATTGCTGGGATGGTTGATGGCCTCGTTTTAGGTACCGATCATTCGGCTGAAAATATTACAGGGTTTTATACCAAGTATGGTGATGGTGCCTGTGACCTTGCGCCGTTGTTTGGTCTCAGTAAGCGCCAAGTACGTGCAGTGGCAGCCCATTTGGGTGCACCACATAACGTCATCACTAAAGCGCCAACTGCTGACTTGGAAAGCCTGTCTCCGCAAAAAGCCGATGAGCAAGCATTGGGCATGTCTTACGACCAAATTGATGACTTTTTGGAAGGAAAGCCAGTTTCTGCGGAAGTGGAAGAGAAATTGCTCTATATTTATGAGCGTACACAGCATAAACGTGTGCCAATTCCAACAATTTACGATGAGTTGTAGTCATGAAAAAAATTGAAGCTATCATTAAACCGTTCAAAATGGACGATGTTAGGGAAGCGCTAGCTGAAGTCGGTATCGCAGGGATGACAGTGTCAGAAGTGAAAGGGTTTGGTCGTCAAAAAGGCCATACTGAACTTTATCGCGGTGCTGAGTACCAAGTTGACTTCCTACCCAAGATCAAAATTGAGCTTGTATTGGACGATGACCGCGTTGAGCAAGCGGTTGAAGCTATTCAAACGTCAGCTAAGACAGGCAAAATTGGCGACGGGAAAATCTTCGTTTACAACGTTGAGACCGCCGTACGAATTCGTACCGGTGAACAAAACGAAGACGCGATTTAACTAATCGGTGTTTATTAAGCATAAAAAAGGGAGCCGTTGGCTCCCTTTTTTGGATGATTATCACACGTTAGTGTTTATCGTCAGAGCATTCACCTGTTTTGGGATCACAGCAGCTGCTTTCTGCTTGGTGCACATGACCGTGCTCAAGCTCTTCTTTCGTTGCTTCTCGTACGTCAACAACAGTTACGTCAAAAGTTAGCGGAATACCGGCAAGAGGGTGGTTACCGTCAACAACAACCTCTTCGTCAGTTGTTTCAATGATAATGACCGATTGCTCACCTTGTGGCGTAGTTGCGCGGAAAGACATACCCACTTCAACATCCATACCGTCAAACATTGAGCGTGGTACAGTTTGTACAAGTTCGTCAGCACGTTCACCGTATGCTTTTTCAGGGTTTACTGAAACGTTGAAGCTATCTTCCTTCGATTTACCAATAAGTGCATCTTCTAGTCCTTCAATTAAGAAGCGACGGCCTAGTAGTACTACTAGTGGCGATTTCCCTTCTGAAGAGTCTAGCGTTGTGCCGTCTTCGGTAGATACGGTGTAGTGTAGCGTTACAACGCTGTCAGAAGTAATTGTCATAACAAATCCTATCTTGGCCCTTTAATAAAGGGCAATAAATGTAATGCAGTAAAAACTGCTTATCGACGTTTTTTCACAATATTGCTAGCTTTCTGCTCAATACTGTACGGCAAAGTATTAGGGTAACAGGTAATGGCGTTATTATCAGCCAATCTGTGTAAATCTTCGCTGGTGGTATCGTTGTTGAGCACTGCAATAAACCAGGTTTCATTATCAAGCGATGCAACATTGAGTATTTTGCCCGCTATACGCCAATTTTCGCCCAACTGCTTTTCTAATGCATCGCCAGGTTTAATATTTACGTTATCTTCAAGCTTAAAGCTGTAGGCGGCGCGTTTGTTTTTACCTAAGAAGCGGGTTCGCGCAACCACTTCTTGCCCCATATAGCAGCCTTTATCAAAGTCGATACCGTTGAGCGCCTGCACATTAATCATCTGGGGCACGTATTCCGCCACTGCGTCGCCTTGCACTAAAGCATGTACGCTTTGAATTTGTATAGCGTCAAACACGGTTTGGGGATAGCAAGAAAGAATTTGCACCTCTATTAACGAATTTATTTGCTTTGCGCCATTATCATCTAAAAGAACAATAATTCCTTTGCAGCTAGTATTGGCAAAATAGGCGACGCCGTGTTCGCTCTCGACCTTTTCAAGAGAGCCATTGTCAGGAGTATCGCTCTCAAGAAGGCGTTCCACTTCGTTTTCGGAGAAAAGCTGGCTTAACGCTGCCTTTACTTCGTTAGTTTTCACTGCATCAAGCGAAATAAAATAAGCGCTGTATGTTTGTGTGTCGTCGAGAATATCAACCTTAGAGAACACACCATACTTATTAAGCTGTGCTAATGAATGACTACCCGCATCTTCATTGGTAACCAACAGTAATTTGTTTTGGTGGCGAGTTACGTACCCGGTAGACCACGTTTTGCCTTTATTATCACAATGGGCGAAATGCCTGGCAGTATTCTCGGTTAGCTTATTAATGTTGACCGTAATTTGCCCTTGCAGGTAACTGTCGGCCTGTTCTCCTTCCAAAGAAATTATCATGGCATTTGAAAGCTTGACCACAAATTCACTTGGAAGACTTTGTAATGATGCGATAGATGTCATATTCACCACTGTAAAATTCGCTGTATGTACTCAAGGTATGGTAAAACCACCAATATTCAAGGGCAATACATGGGAATGTGCGCAGATTAAGTTCTATTTAGTTTGCCTATCTGACCAAAAGAGCAGTGATCCCCACGCATAGGGCATGGTATTATTGTTAGCGAATAAAAAACGGTATGAAAGACATATGTTTGAACCAAAAAGATTAGCGCGATTAAAGTGGGCGTGTCGCAGAGGCATGCTAGAATTAGACGTACTTTTACTTCCTTTTGTGGAAGAAGCCTTCGATTCTTTAAGTTATGAAGATCAAGAAACATTTGAACGTTTACTTACCAGTGATGACCCTGATTTGTTTGCATGGATCATGGGACACCAAAAGTGCGAAGACCCTGAGCTAGCCGCCATGGTGGCGACTATCGTCAACCGTGTCAAAGTATAGAATTTGCATTACGCACAATAGGTTTAGAAGGTTATTTGGGGAAGTATGCGTTGCTGTTTGTCTTTTCGCAGCATTGTGCAGCCTTCCTCAATACTTGTGGTCTTGGCTGAGCTTCTCAAAATTGATAGCGCTTGTTGCTGTTGCAACCACGTTAGTTATTTTCTGGCGTCTTTATGACGCGTTTAGTAACAAAATTTCTGCTACTCAATACGCTCTCTCTTTGACCAGCGATGGTATTATCCGGGTTGTTGACGACAGCACGCTCCCACTGGATTTGCAAAGCATGCCAAAAGGTAGCTTGTTAGTTGATGCTCAGGTCGACGGCACATCAATGAACATTCATCATTCTTCCCAGCTCTTTACTTGGGGGCTGTGTATCAATGTGCTGCGCCAAAAACGCAGATGGTTTGAAAAAGATCATAGTCATCTCGCTTGGATCTTAAAAGGTGAGTGCTGCGAAGCAGACTATCGCCGGTTGGCTAGAGCCATTATCTTGGCCCGAAAAGCAACGCCTTAAAGGAATTAAAAAGATGTTTCGTGAGTATACCAAAGCGTTATTTAAACGCGTTGACGCCAGGCAGCTTATGCAGTTTAAACCGCCTACGTTGCCTCAGCGCATCTATACCAAAACGCTCAATGTCGACAATGTGCACTACGCTTCTTTTTGTCAGGAAGTTGACTGGCCGGCAAATGAGCATGTCCATCCACTTTATTTGCAGATGCTTTCCTTACCATTGCAAATGCAGTGTTTGCTGGACAAACAAAGCCCATTTCCATTGCTTGGCCTTATCCACGCCGCTAACAAAGTATCGGTAATAGACCATTGCGATTTAAGCGAACCCTTTGAATGTCGCGTGCGCTTTCACGATGTGAGACCGCATAACCGAGGTTGGGAAGTAGATGTAATGTTAGAGGCGCTGCAGGCAGGGAACCTGGTTTACAGGGCGATAAGTAGTTACTTAGTGAAGGTGAAAGCCGTTCATGTAGCTCCACTTGGTGCAAAAAATGACTTACATGACGATTGTGAATTAGAGAATAGGGCGCTCATCGGCGAAATTTGTGCTTCGGCTAATACAGGTCGCCGCTATGCAAAGCTTTCTGGCGACTATAATCCTATTCACTTGTCTGCAATATCTGCCAAAGCATTTGGGTTTAAACAGCCTATAGCGCACGGCATGTGGACATTGTCACGCGCTGTGTCGGCGTTTGTAAGTCATCAAGACTTCAGACAATCTATGAGCGTAAAAGAAGTAAATTGCCGCTTTAGAAAACCCGTGTTTTTGCCCTGTGACATTCATATTCAACAACACTGTAAAACAGATAATAGTGTGCTAATAGACGTTACCGATAGTAATGACAGCCTTGTGCACTTATCGGCTAGTTTAGTGTTTAATCAGGCCTGAATTAATGTTTAATCAGGTGCAGATTAGCAAAAGATAAGCGGGAGATAACCTAAGGTTAATACCAATCTGCATAGATCATTGCTCACTCAGAAGGCGCTGGCAAGTTTCCTAGTAAAGCGTGGGAATCTGAAAGGGAACAGCTTGGTATGATACTGTGGACGGTGAAAAGAGAGCATGCTGTGATGCTCTCTTTTTGTTTGAGGTGTTTTATTGAGCGCTAAATGATGCTGTGTAAATGTATTGTCCAGTTATTAAAAAAAGGCGCATTAACATTAGCGCCTTCTTTAGACTGATACAGATCTTACTTTATGCACTAGTCGGCATCGGCGAAGCTGTCTTGAGTAATTAGCGAGCCAACGTCAGCGCCTGACAGCTGTTTTCTGGGAATAAGTATTGTAGGAACGGGGTTGTCTAACTGTTCAGGGTAGTCCAAATTAAAGTGTAACCCTCTGCTTTCCTTTCGCTCCATCGCGCATCGCACAATGAGTTCTGCAACCGTAACAAGGTTTCGAAGCTCTAGCAGGTTGTTACTTACCCTGAAGTGTGAGTAATACTCAGTAATCTCTTGCTCTAATAGCTTTATGCGACGCATGGCCCGTTCAAGGCGCTTATCCGTGCGTACAATACCTACGTAATCCCACATAAACAGCCTAAGTTCGTGCCAGTTATGTTGAATGATGACTTCTTCGTCAGAGTTAGACACTTGGCTCTCATCCCAAGGCGCAATAGACTCTTCACAGTCTGCACTGGGAAGATTTTTAATAATATCTTCTGCTGCAGCGCTGGCAAAAACCACACATTCAAGTAAAGAGTTAGATGCCATGCGGTTGGCGCCATGCAGGCCTGTGTAGGCCACTTCACCGATTGCGTATACATTATTCAAGTCGGTTTTGGCATTAAAGTCGGTCATCACTCCGCCGCAGCTGTAGTGCGCAGCGGGCACAACTGGGATAGGTTCACGGGTTATATCGATACCAAGCGAGCGGCACTTTCGATATATATTAGGGAAGTGCTTAACGATAAAGTCAGCAGGCTTATGACTGATATCCAAATACATGCAGTCAGCGCCCAATCGCTTCATTTCATAGTCGATTGCGCGAGCGACTACGTCGCGCGGCGCAAGATCGCCACGCTCATCAAATTTGTGCATAAAGCGGGTACCGTCGGCGTGGCATAGGTTTGCGCCTTCGCCGCGCAGCGCTTCTGTAATCAAAAAGTTACGTGCCTGCGGGTGGAATAAGCAAGTCGGATGAAATTGATTGAATTCCATATTGGCCACTCGACAACCCGCTCGCCATGCCATGGCAATGCCGTCACCGCTCGACACATCGGGGTTCGATGTATACTGGTACACCTTACTACCACCGCCAGTCGCTAGCGCAACGAAAGGGGCGCGAATTACTTCAACGTGCTCTTGTTGTCTATTCCAAACATAAGCACCCACCACGCTGTTCTTTTCTTCCTTTGAAGGAATGAGATCAATGGCGTTATAGCGCTCAAATATGTGAATGTTTGGATGGGTCGATACCGCGTCGTTTAATGTAATTTGAAGCGCTTCGCCTGTGGCATCTGCAGCGTGAAGAATTCGCCGGTGGCTGTGTCCGCCCTCGCGGGTAAGATGAAAGCGCTCCTCACCAGATTCACTTTTTTCTGTATCAAACGGTACACCGTAGCTGATAAGCCACTCAAGTGACGCCTTTGCTCGTTCTGCAGTAAATCTTACGGCTGGCTCTTCGCAAAGCCCAGCACCTGCAGCAAGCGTGTCTTTTACGTGTGCGTCTATGGAGTCTTGTTCATCGAATACTGCGGCAATACCACCTTGTGCATAGCGGGTAGAGCCTTCATTGCGGTCACTTTTACTAAGTACAATAACCTGACAATGGTCGGCAAGCTTAAGCGCTAAGCTCAATCCTGCCGCGCCACTCCCAATAATCAATACGTCACAACGGTGTTCTATTGCATTTGATGTGGAAGTTAGTGAAGACGATACAGATTTCATGTATTTTTATATCAATTCAAACGAGCAAAGGTTCGGCAAGTCTAAAGGATGAGTAGCAAAACACAATCATTCTTGCCCCCTGGCCTAAGCATTTTTTAAAATATTTAATGCTTTTACAGAACTTTTGTAAAAAGAACGCGTCTATACACATGCTTGTTAGAGCTATTGTGTAGTTGAAGTAGGGAGTAATGGCTCGAATGAGCGAGCAGACAACCGACCAACAACTGGTCGAAAAAGTACAGCGTGGCGATAAAAATGCGTTCAACTTGTTGGTAACTCGTTACCAACATAAAGTGATGCATCTCGTTTCTCGCTATGTGAAAAATACCGGTGACGTTGCTGATGTAACGCAAGAAGCGTTCATTAAAGCATACCGTGCCTTACCTAATTTTCGTGGCGACAGTGCATTTTATACTTGGCTTTATCGCATTGCGGTAAACAGTGCCAAGAACTATCTTGTATCTCAAGGTCGCAAGCCGCCTGCAAGCGATGTCGATGCTGACGAAGCAGATTTCTACGAAGGTAGTGATGCATTAAAAGAGCAATCTACACCCGAGCGAAGCCTGTTATCTGAGGAAATTGAAGAAACCCTGTTTAAGGTAGTTGAGAAGCTGCCGGACGATTTACGTATGGCGATAACGCTGCGTGAAATTGAAGGGTTGAGCTATGAAGAAATCGCGAACGTAATGTCGTGTCCTGTGGGTACGGTGAGATCCCGTATTTTTAGGGCTCGCGAGGCGATTGATAAAGTTATTCAACCGTTGTTAGAAAATTAAAAAGAAATAAAATCAAAAAAAGATGAACTTTCTTTTTTCCACGATGACTAACAGCTGTGTTAGGGTAGTTAACGATCACTTTGATCTGGAAATGAATATATGACGCAACAGCAAGAAAAATTGTCCGCATTCATGGATGGTGAGATAGAAGGCAATGACATCATCGATGCGATTAAGCAAGATGAAGCGCTTCAGGCCAAATGGCAACGTTACCATGTGTATCGCGGTGCAATGCGAAAAGAAGCAAGTGTTGCTCCACAGTTGGACATCACCGCAAGCGTAGCAGCTGCGCTTGAAAACGAGCCAGCTATAGTCGCACCTAAACGCTCGCGCTGGCAGTCGATACCATTGATTGGCAATGTTGTTCCTTTTGCGAAGCAGTCAGGCCAGTTTGCAGTAGCTGCGTCGGTGGCAGTGGCAGTTATCTTTGGTGTTCAATACACTAATCAAGAAGCGCCTACCGAGCCATTTATGACAGCGCCAACGATTGCTCCTCAAGGTGGATTGTCTCCAGTGAGTTTGGAACAAACCAGAACGTTACCACGTAACGACATGAATGAAATGCTTGAGAAGAAGCGCAAAATTAATGCATTGATTGCTGACCATGAGCAGCAAATAAAGCTTAAGCAAGCGCAAGAGGACGAAGGTGAAAGCGAAACAAGTGGACCAGAGCGCCCATAAGTTATCGCAGCCAGTCAACATTAGTTGGAATGTGCTTTCGCAAGTAAATTGCGACTGACATACATTTCATATTTTAATCATACCAGCATATACTGCTGGTATGTTTGTTTTAAGGCAGGAAAAAATGCGCTGTAGTTCTATCCTTGCACTTTTTTTCATTTCGGGCGCGGCTATTCAGCCCACTATTGCCCAAACTACTTCGCTGAGCGAAGAAACGAAAGCTCCTATTGCTCCAGTCCAAAACGTGAATGATGGCGACGTTGAATTAGACGCTAACTCAGAATCAAACACGAGGGCTGGCCCACTAGATGAAGCCGATCAAGAAGAAGCAGTGCGAGAAGACGTGATTCAAGAGCAACTTGAACAAAGTCGAAGCGAGCAAAATGCATCTGCTTCTCGCACACGAGAGCCTCAATCGGCCAATCAGTGGCTAGCTGAACTTCAAAACATTATAACCAATGCCAATTTCCAAGTGTCTTTTGTGCAAACTATTGCAGGAAAGGAAACCGTTCCATATTTATGGCGCCACGGGATTATGGAAGATGGCTCTGAATTAGAGCAGTTAAATCTTCAAAATGGACCAGGCCGCGAGCTGATTCGTGTGAACGATGTGGTGAGTGTATTTGAGCCAGATGTACAACCCTATAGCTTGCGTTCAAAGCATATCAACGGCCCAATACCAAGTGTATTATTGTATCATCCTGAACAGCTTGCCGAAGCCTATGAGTTCGTCGCTGTGGGAAGAGCGCGGGTGGCAGGACGTTCAGCGCAACAAATTCGAATAGTCAGCCGAGATAACACGCGATTTGGTTATCAACTGTGGCTGGATGAGTCGTCTGGTATGTTGCTCAAACTGAACATGCTTGATTTGCAAGGGGCGCTATTAGAGCAGATTCAGGTCACGGCCTTTGCGATATCGCCAGAGCCTGCTGATTATTTCTCACGAATTAATTCTGCGTCGTTACCCGCGCCCATGGCGCTGAGCAACACGCCAAATCGTGCACACAAATGGGATGTCACCTATTTGCCGGCTGGCATGCGAGAAATAAAGCAAGATACAAGACGATTGGCCTTAACAGGGCAAATTGTAGAATATAAACTCTTTTCAGATGGATTGGTTGACGTATCTGTGTATGTTCAGCCTGCGGAAGATGCGTTAGGTGAAACGCTGGCGCTGCGCAATGAAGTGAGTACGTTCTTAACGTTGACAGACGGCAAAGCCCAGGTGACAGTGGTGGGAGAAATACCTTTGCAAACCGCTAACGCTATTGCTACGTCTTTACGCCCCGTCAGCAGTGTAAGTGAATAACCGCGCAATTGAGTAACAATGATAAGAGAAACCGCCACCGTAGTTGCCGTTAATGGTGATACGGTCACCGTAGAAGCAGCGATTAAATCGACCTGTAACGCATGCCAAGCACAAAGTGATTGTGGTACCGGCGTTATTTCTCGTGCGCTTGCACCGAAAACGCAGCAGTTGACGCTGCGTACTCCCATGCCTGTGCGGGTTGGCCAAGAAGTGACTGTAGGCATACCGGAAGCAGGTATTTTAAGTGCATCGGCTTGGTTGTATTTGCTACCGCTTATAGCGTTTATCGGGGCATATTCGGTGTCGATATCATTACTTAGTAGTAACGGATTTACTCACGAGTTATGGGCCATGCTGCCAAGTGGGTTAGCAACCTTCTTTACCTATAAGCTAATTGCTTACAAGTTGCGTCGTGTAGAACGTACGAAATATCAACCTGTCCTATTGGGTCAACAAGATCACAGTGCAATAGAACATTGATTTTTTGAAGGGCTTTACGCTGCTCAATGGTTTAATACGGGACTGCTCCATACGAGGCCGTTTTATACGAGGCCAATTTATACGAGATAATAGTGTTAACTCACGCTCATCAATGTAGCCAAGTTTTGAGATAGGCCGAGGAAGTCACGTCAGGTTGCCACTTCCATTCGTTATGTTTCTTGAAAGTAATAAATTTTCCACCACGCCAATTCGCTTTTCGCGCAAGAAATGGGTAAAATCCGCACGCGCTGCGTATAACCCTTTAAGCAAGGCAAGCAGCATTTTTTGTTTAATGAATTTTTCTGCAGGTAATTTCCAGCATTATGCAACAATCGCACATTCGTAACTTCAGTATTATCGCCCACATCGACCACGGTAAGTCTACGCTGTCAGACCGTCTAATCCAGCATTGTGGAGGGCTAACAGACCGTGAAATGGCTGAACAGGTTCTCGACTCAATGGACCTGGAAAAAGAGCGCGGTATTACTATCAAAGCGCAAAGCGTAACGCTGAACTACGAAGCGCGCGACGGTGAAACTTATCAGCTAAACTTCATCGACACTCCAGGGCACGTTGACTTTACCTATGAAGTTTCTCGTTCTCTTGCTGCCTGTGAAGGTGCACTTTTGGTTGTTGATGCAGGTCAGGGCGTAGAAGCACAAACATTGGCAAACTGTTATACCGCTATCGAGATGGATATGGAAGTAGTGCCTGTACTAAATAAAATCGACCTGCCTCAGGCTGAACCAGACCGCGTTGCAGAAGAAATTGAAGATATTGTTGGTATCGATGCACTGGACGCTGTGCGCTGCTCAGCAAAAACCGGTATCGGTATTGAAGATGTACTTGAAGTTATTGTAAATAAAATTCCGCCGCCAGAAGGTGACCGCGAAGCGCCACTTAAGGCGTTGATTATCGATTCTTGGTTTGACAACTATCAAGGCGTTGTTTCACTGGTACGTATTGTCGAAGGCCAGTTGACTAAGAAAGACAAAATTCAAATTATGTCAAACGGTCAAACGCATCAGGTTGACAAAATTGGTGTATTTACGCCTAAGCCACTCGATACAGGCACATTAAGAGCCGGTGAAGTAGGCTTTATCATTGCAGGGATTAAAGATATCCAAGGCGCGCCTGTGGGCGACACCATTACCTTGGCTCGCGAGCCAGCTGATGCAATGCTGCCGGGCTTTAAAAAGGTTAAACCTCAGGTTTATGCCGGTATTTTCCCAATAAGCTCAGACGATTATGAAGATTTCCGTGACGCCCTGGCGAAATTAAGCCTGAACGACGCTTCACTATTCTATGAGCCAGAAAGCTCTGCAGCGCTAGGTTTTGGATTCCGTATTGGTTTCCTTGGCATGCTGCACATGGAAATCATTCAAGAGCGTTTAGAGCGTGAATATGACTTGGGTCTTATCACTACTGCGCCTACCGTAATATACGAAGTAGAAACGACCAAGGGCGAAACCCTTACCGTAGATAGCCCAGCTAAATTGCCTCCGGTAAATGATATCGCTGAAATTCGTGAGCCTATGGTTGAAGCCAATATTCTTGTGCCACAAGAGTACTTGGGCAACGTAATTACACTTTGCGTTGAAAAGCGCGGTATGCAAACCAACATGACATACCACGGTAAGCAAGTGGCGGTAACCTACGAATTGCCAATGGCAGAAGTGGTGCTCGATTTCTTCGATCGTTTGAAATCTACGAGCCGTGGTTTTGCATCGCTTGATTACAACTTTAAGCGTTTCCAGACATCAGACATGGTGCGTGTTGATATTCTTATTAACGGTGAACGTGTAGACGCGTTAGCAGTAATTACGCATAGAGAAAACTCTCAAGGCCGTGGTCGTGAGCTGGTCGAAAAGCTTCGCGAGCTTATTCCACGACAAATGTTCGATATCGCTATTCAGGCGGCTATCGGTAACCATATTGTTGCAAGAAGTACAGTTAAACAGCTACGTAAAAACGTAATCGCGAAGTGTTACGGCGGTGACGTAAGCCGTAAGAAGAAACTACTTCAAAAGCAGAAAGAAGGTAAAAAGCGAATGAAGCAAGTGGGTAATGTTGAATTGCCACAAGATGCGTTCCTTGCAGTATTGAAGGTGGGCAAATAATGGCGAATTACTTCTCCTTGATTTTGGTGGCACTCACCTTAATAACAGGATTAATCTGGCTAGTGGATAGCCTAGTGTTTGCACCAAAACGAAAAGCACGCTTACAGGCTGCGGCAACCGCAGAAGGGGCGGGCTATGGAGAAGATCCTCAACTGCCGTACCTTGTTGATACTTCGCAACAGATTTTTCCTGTTATTGCTTTCGTGTTGGTATTGCGTTCGTTTTTATATGAACCATTTCAAATTCCTTCTGGCTCAATGATGCCCACTCTGTTAGTGGGTGACTTCATTTTAGTTGAAAAGTTTGCCTATGGCGTTAAAGACCCGGTTTTCAGAAGTAAGCTGATTGAAACTGGCGTTCCAGAGCGTGGTGATGTGGTGGTTTTCAAGTACCCTGAAGAGCCTTCAATAGACTACATTAAGCGCGTGATCGGTTTACCGGGCGATACTGTGGTTTATCAAAATAAACAGGTTTATATCAAACCGAAGTGTGAGACTGGCAACAACTGTCCTAAATTGAAAGCCGTACCGCTGACGTTCCAAGAGCGTGGTGAGTTTGTACAGGACATGGCGCAGCTTATGCGTTACACCGAAGATTTAGGCACAGTAGAGCACGACATTTTGCGCCACCCAGTACGCGAGATTTCGCCGGTTAACTTTTATACCCAGCCTGGCACACGCAGCAATGAGTGGATTGTGCCAGAAGGTCAGTATTTCGTGCTAGGCGATAACCGTGACAACAGCCGCGACAGCCGTTTTTGGGGTTTTGTGCCAGATGCAAACTTGGTTGGAAAAGCGGTGGCGATTTGGATTTCATTTGAATTTGAGCGCAGTCCGTCAGACTTCCTTCCAACTTGGGTACCAACAGGTGTTCGATTTGAGCGAGCAGGTGGCATTCATTAATGCAGGGAATTGATAAATATCGTCGTCTGTACAAGGCGATAGGCTACACATTTACCAATGAAGCTTTATTGGAACAAGCACTTACTCATCGCAGTGCGGCTAAACAGCACAATGAGCGACTAGAATTTTTAGGTGACGCTATTTTAGGCATGATTGTTGGGGAAACGCTGTTTAAGCGATTCCCAACTGTGCCAGAAGGCAAACTCACACGAATGCGCTCTACTTTGGTTAAAGGAGACACACTGGCAGAACTTGCAAAGGAAGCCAGTGTGGGGGAACTACTTAACTTAGGGCCCGGTGAGCTCAAAAGTGGTGGTCATCGCAGAAGTTCGATTTTAGCCGATGCAGTTGAAGCTATTTTAGGGGCTATTTACCTCGATTCCGGTATGGACGAGGTACGAGGCGTTATAGATCGTTTATGGGAAACCCGCATTAACAAACTAGACCCTAATGCCCACCCTAAAGACAGCAAAACTCGTCTTCAGGAGTTTTTACAAGGTCGCAAACAAGCGCTACCAACCTATGAAGTGCTGTCTATTTCAGGGAAAGATCATGCTCAGACTTTTGAAGTTAGCTGTCAGGTAGAAAGTCTACCAGAAGCGGTAGTGGCGTCTGGCAATAGCCGCCGAAAAGCAGAACAAGAAGCTGCTCGTTTAACATTGGAGAAGCTTGATGACAACGCATGATGAATCGAATTTGCCAGAAATGCCTGATATTCAAACTCGCTGTGGCCTAGTTGCCATAGTAGGTCGCCCTAATGTGGGTAAATCGACCTTGCTCAATCGCTTACTAGGTCAAAAAGTAAGTATTACGTCGCGTAAGCCGCAAACCACGCGCCACCGCATTCTCGGTATAGATACCGATGGTGACTATCAAGCTATTTACGTTGATACCCCTGGGCTTCACCAAGACGAAAAGCGCGCGATTAATCGCTACATGAACCGCGCGGCATCAAGCTCTTTGGCTGAAGTTGGTCTTGTGCTTTTCGTTGTCGAAGGCGATCGATTCAACGCCGAAGATGAAATGGTATTAAGTAAGGTTAAACAAGCAAACCTTCCTTGCTATCTCATCGTAAACAAGATGGATAAGGTTGAAGATAAAGAAAACTTTATGGTTCACCTTAAAAAGCTTGGCGAAAAGCACCCGTTTGAGCACATGATCCCTATCAGTGCTAAACAGGGCCGAATGGTTGACGAAATTAGAGAGTTGGTGGCCAAGTCGCTACCTAAAAGTGAGTTTTTCTTCCCAGAAGATTACATTACTGACCGCTCAAGCCGTTTTATGGCTGCTGAAATCATTCGCGAAAAGCTTATGCGCTTTACTGGCGATGAATTGCCTTACTCTACTACTGTGGAAATTGAGCAATTCAAAATGGCAGACAATGGTGTTTATCGTATCAGCGGTCTGATTTTGGTAGAGCGTGAAACCCAAAAACGCATGATCATCGGCAAAGGCGGAAAGCATTTGAAAACCATTGGTGAGCAAGCGCGTAAAGATATGGAAAACTTGTTCGACAACAAAGTATTTCTAGAACTTTGGGTGAAAGTGAAACAAGGCTGGGCTGATGATGAACGTGCTCTACGCTCTCTAGGTTACGGTGACGACAGTAACTTCTAGTTCACGCTAATATTATCTTTATAACGCTAGTTAGCTGTAACTGGCGTTATATTAGCACGTTATATTAGCAAAGATAGTGAGTCAGCATTTTCGCCAAGTGGTGTAGCTGATGGCTTGTGGACAACTACCTCAGTTAGATGCGCTTATGTGAGCATTTACACGGTGGTTTATTTACTCGGTTTCAACATCTCTAGCAGGCACAACAACTTCTTTTTAGGAGCGGTATATGGCAATTTCAGATATGCGCAGGCAGTACTCAAAGGGCAGTTTGAGTGAGTCAGATATTACTTCAAGTCCATTTATCATGTTCGATAAATGGTTAAAAGACGCCATAGACGCCGGAATTCCTGATCCTACTGCAATGACGGTTGCCACCGTCGATGCCAGCGGCCAACCCTCTCAGCGTATCGTTTTATTAAAAGATGTCAGTGAAAAGGGCTTTGTGTTTTTCACTAACTTAGGCAGCCGTAAGGCACAAGAGTTAGCGGTAAACCCTAAAGTGTCGTGCCACTTTCCCTGGTTTTTTATGGAGCGTCAGGTTCGCGTATGTGGCAGCGTTGAAAAGCTTTCTGTTTCTGAGAATGCTGCTTATTTCTTTTCGCGACCGAAGGACAGTCAGCTAGCAGCGTACGCGTCAAAACAAAGCAAACCTATTGGCAGCAGGGAGCTTCTACTGACCCAGTTTAAGCAGTTAAAAGATAAGTTTGCTAACAAAGAGCTTCCCGTGCCGGACTTTTGGGGCGGTTTCAGGATCGTGCCTCATCAAATTGAGTTTTGGCAAGGTGGAGAAGATAGGCTACATGACCGCTTTGAATACAACAAAACTGAAGATGGCGCGTGGGTAACACAGCGCCTTATGCCGTAGGGAATACGTTCACCTTTCGTTCCCGCTAAAGTACTTCACTAGAATGTGAGCCCGTTTAACTATTGAGCTTGTAGATAGCGTGCGGCGAGATAAGTAACAAGGAGGCATCTAAACCGTGATTGATAGTCATTGCCATCTCGACTTACTTGCACAAAAGAAAGATCTTAGAGTTGCATTAGAAAGCGCCAAAGCCGCAGGGCTTACCCGCATCATGGCGCCTAGCATTACCCCCGAATCTTGGCAGGCGTTACAAGCGCTCAATGAACGCTATGAAAGCCTTTTATCTATTGATACTGCGCTTGGACTCCATCCTTATTTTTTAACTGGCAGTGAGCTTGAAAAGCCAGAGCAAACACTCAAGAAGAGTCTTCGTCAACTTGAGGACGCTACGGCTAACTTGCACCCTTCGGTAAAAGCCGTGGGGGAAACAGGTATCGATGGGCATATAAGCGTGCCATTAGCGCTTCAAAAGGAAGCGCTACATAACCATTTGAAACTTGCCGATAAAGTATCGTTACCCGTAATTTTACATCACAGAAAAAGTCATCATCTGCTAGTTGAAGCATTGAAGCAAACCAAATACCAAGGTATAGGCGTTGTACATGCTTTTTCAGGAAGTATTGAAGCGGCCAAAGGGTATATTGAAAGAGGGTTTTACCTAGGTATAGGCGGTACGATTACCTATGAGCGTGCTCAAAAAACACGAAACACCCTTGGGTTTTTGTTAGAACACCATATTGATAAATTGCTTTTAGAAACGGATGCCCCTGATATGCCCATGTGCGGTAGACAAGGAGAAGCAAACGAACCTCGTTATTTATCAGATGTCGTTGATGTTATAAGCGACCGCTATGGCATGTCACATAAAGAAATAGTGTCCACCACCACAGCGAACTACACTCGACTATTTGATATTGATGCTGGAAGTGAAGCATAGACTTCCAAATTAGCTATCTAGCGCTTCTCTTTATTTCTTTTTGATTCGATTACCTGAATAAACCATGGGCGAGATTTATAAAAGGCCCGGGTTAGGTAAATACCTAGCATGAGCGCTAAAAAGACGAGAATACACGCAATAAGAGCAAGCTGGTAACGCAATGTCAGTGGACTCTCGAGGACAGCCTGCGTGTTCATGTGAATATTCACATAACCTAGTAAATTTTCATTATCGTCAGTGATAACGCCAACATAGGTTAGCGGCGTTACACTTTGCGACTGACTCATCGACACCACACTGGCAATTTGAGGCAAAGGAGCAATATACCTCCCGTCCTTATCAAACACAGACAAGGCAAGAATGTGTGGCTCGTCGACCAAAATAGAGGCGACACTTTCAATATACTCCCGTTGAGTGAGAGTATCAGATAGCGCGGAATCTACATTGTTCTCAGTTTCCTGATTCGAAAGTGCGTCAGCGATAAAGGCAGGTTGTAGCAGTTTTGCATACTGCCTTGCTATGCTCTCACCAGAGAAGCGAGTTTGCACGGTAAGCCAGTCGTTTTGGTATTGTTGGAATAACAGAAGCAATACCACTATCAAAGCAAACACCGCACTCACTACTATTGTGTGGAACAATCGCTTTAGAACTGTGTATAACGAATGCGAGTCATTCTTTGTTTGTGAAGCTGCTTTGCTTAGCCCGTCTACCAATTCGCTTTTCCATAAAGTCACGAGGGTTGCCTAACAGTAGGATAATTCGAAATAATTTAAAAGGAGATATTTTATTAGTTAGCCTAATTGGTTAGCATTAGAGCACCATTTGCCAATCACCGCAGTTTCTGTGTGCGTTATGAAAGACACTCTTCTTAATAATATCGATAATGACGATATCCATTTAGCTTCTTTTTTGTCTCATGTAGTTAGCAATAGTCACAACGACAGTGCGTATTCACATACGTTAACCGTTATTGGTCAAGCTGTAACACCTTATCTACTGCACAGCGTTTTAATTAAACTCAACGATGTGTTTACTCCTTCTAGCGCTGCTTTCCATCATTTACACAAGCAAATGGGGGATGATGTAATAGAAATTAGAGGTGCTTTGCAAAACACTGAACTTGAGCAGATTAAGCCACTGCTGGGCG
Source organism: Alteromonas sp. CNT1-28 (assembly GCF_022348345.1). NCBI lineage: Bacteria > Pseudomonadati > Pseudomonadota > Gammaproteobacteria > Alteromonadales > Alteromonadaceae > Alteromonas > Alteromonas sp. CNT1-28. The sequence goes on from NZ_JAKREZ010000011.1 coordinate 48,901, forward strand.
ACGTATCCAAGGCATATAATGTTGATGTTGGTTTGCAGGGCTCTCGCCCCTCATTGTCTGAGCCAGGACTACTGGTCATGGACATGGATAGCACTGTCATCGCGATTGAATGTATCGATGAAATAGCTAAATTGGCGGGTGTTGGCGAGCAGGTGGCAGAAGTTACCGCTAAGGCAATGCGTGGAGAAATTGCGTTTAATGATAGCTTAATGCATAGAGTGGCCTGCTTGGAAGGCGTGCCAGTTAGTCACCTTAATCAAATTCGTGACAGCATACCTATCATGCCCGGCATTCAAGCCTTGCTTACTCACTTGAAACAGCATAATTGGAAATTAGCGATCGCTTCAGGTGGGTTCACCTTTTTCGCTGACCACCTAAAAGCAAGGCTTGGACTCGATTTTGCCATTTCTAACACGCTTGCGGTGAAAAACGAGCAGCTGACTGGAAAAGTAGAGGGTGAAATTGTCAATGCAGACGTTAAGGCGCGAACCGTAAACGCCCTTGCCGAGAAGTGGCAAATTCCAGCCAAACAAACCGTTGCTATGGGGGATGGGGCTAACGATTTGGTCATGATGGCTGAATCAGCGCTTGGCGTGGCGTGTCACGGTAAGCCATTGGTTAATGAAAAGGCGGATGTGGCAATCCGCATTGGCAGTTTACATAGCCTTCTGTATTTTCTAGACAAGTAGTTAACGAGAGTCTGTAATACAAGCGCTAGTTTAGGAGCAATAAAACTAGCGCTTCACACTTTATCGATTACCTTTCACCAGCCACAAGTTTCCAAAGTCTTGTGATTAAAATCCTCCCGTGATGGGTTTTAACCTACGGGCTCATTTAAATTGATAGGCTTTGCGATTTCACTACGCGTTGCGCGCAATAGCTTTAGGTTGAACCGCACTTTTTAACGTTTTATTGGCCGTGATGTCTTCCACTGTAAAGCCGTATCTTATAAGTACTTCATCTGTGACATCGACTAGGTGAGAGCACGCTGCAATACTCCACATTTTCTTCTCTAGCTCACGGGCCCTGTGCATGGCGTACATGGTGACGTAATTAATTTCCGTTTGCAGCATGGTCATGTCTGGCTTGCCGGTTGTGGTTAGCATGACATGAATAGCTACGAACTGGCCGCGAACCATAGCTTCTCTAATAAACGCTCGGCGCTGCTCGTTATTTTCGAATTTATCGGAATAGCGAGGAATGATCGCCATTCGTGGCTCTTTTTGTGATGCATCGAATGAGATAAATAATTCCTGTCGCAACGGCATATTTTCAAGCTTAACGGCCTTAATGCCACTTTGTACAAAAGGTATATCTTGTTTTCGGTCTCTAAAGAGAAATTCTAAATTCACTTGACCACGTTCGGCGTATTGCGTGGTTAGCGTGGTTATGCGTTCGTCCTGCTTTCCGACAATACAAGCCTGTGGAGTGTAGCGAACACCTTCCTTACTCATTAAGAAGGATAGGGAAGTAGCGTTTCGCGCATTAATACAACGAAGCGCCTGTCCCATGCCTGGTACTTCTTCTTCGTCGTTCTCTACTTTAAGGCTGCCTTTGTTCTTTTTAATCAGTTCTTCAAAGAAGTTTCTAGCACTTTTGCCTTCGTCGCCCGGCATAGTTTTTAAATGAAGAATGTTCTTGTCGACGTTGTGATAAATGATTTCGTATTGCAAATGCATGACATCAAAGGAACTGGCAATTTCTTGCAGACGAGGGAAGGCGACTTCTACTTTGCCCTCTAAATTACCTTTATATTCTTTGCTCAACTCTATACGAAGTCCAAGTCCATGCACCGAAATATCTTCGCTGATCCCTTTGTGCACCAGTTCTTCATTATTGAAGCGAGCTTCAATTTGGGTTCTCAGCTGATAGCGACTTTCAATGCGTTGCTCTTCATATTTAAACCTGACAACCTGAACATTCGAAGGAGCGCGATTGCGCGGATGCCCAAAATTTCGCAGATGAGAGAGGTTTTCTCGATTAAACTTAAACTCGTTGTAGGTCTCTTGCCCTGTTACTGAGGTTACATCGGTTACGTGTGCCAAGAATCGCAGGTTTTTCAGCTTTGACATTAGTCGAGCCGATGGCGGAGTGTTCAGTTTTTTAACTTTATTACCTACAGAATCCGGAATGGAAAGCGGAATATGGGCCTGCTCAGGGTCAACCTCTGTTAAGGTTATTTTAAATACCCGCCAACTCGCTTTTTTAGAGCCAAACCCTAAAAATACTCGGGTTAGTACGTCTTTTTGCAAGAGTTCCTCGTAAGACGCTGAGTAAAAGTAGACCTTGTCGTTCTGCAAATGAGTAAAACTAAATACGAAAATCTCTCTTACTTCTTCTGACTTCTGCAATAAGCGCATAAGCCTTTCCTGGGTGAGTAAGAAGTTCAATCGACAGTTATCGTCTTCGTCTTGCCAATACTGCACGGTTTCGCGGTTCACTTCGTTAACCATAGCAAACCGGGGAACCAGCGTTTTATTAATGACGTCTATATACACCGGCAGCGTGGGGCTACGCGGCGAAAAGTACTGCTCACAAATTTTACTGGTAATCGCCTCAATCGTATTACTCATATTAACTTTATATCGGCGTTTATTGCCGTGTATAAAGCTTTCTAAGAATTTGTCGAATGCGGGGCTTGGCTTTTCTTTATCTCGTTGCAAGGCAAGATAGTTAACATCGTTTTTAGTTATTATCTTTACGAGCTTATATGCAATGCCATTCTTTTTGTCCATGGCAAATTCATTCTCTAAGCCCCTAAAGAATATAAACAGCGTTTCTCCTTTTTTGAAAAACGCGTCTTTAGAGAGTTTTACCTGCAAGCCTTCAAGAGATATATCAACACTCAAACCGCGCATTGATTGATTGGCGCTATTGAATAATTCTACCGCCACAGCGAAGTTCATGCGTTCAGCGTTGCGCTGTCTGTAATCAAGCAAGTTTACGGTAGGAACTTTAAACTGCTCCAATACTGCTGAGCGCTTTTTGAGTTCAGGATTTTCTTTATCAGCGCGTTCTTGTGCGAGTTCTTTTTCGCGCATTAAGCGAAAGTTGTTTTCGGTGTTTTGTACCGCTTCGTAAACACCGTAAGTATATCGGCCAAATACCCTCAACTGCTCTTCAAACTTGTCAACAGCGACGTCATCCATGTAATGGCTACGTCCTTCGTGTACATATTTATTGCACTTTCCGTCAACATGACCACGCAAGTCTATGGTGCGCATACAGGGTTTGGCTAGGCGTTTCACTTCCATTTTGATGAGGAAGCGCTTTTCTTTCGGCACATCAGATGCAGTTTGAAGCAATACCTGGTTAAACTCAGGCTCATTAACCATGGGCTTTAGCTGTTCAATAATATCAGCATATTGCTTTAAATCTTGACTCATGAATGCGCAACTTTGTTGTTTAGTATCATTATTTTAGTTGTTATCGGCAAATCAGCAAAACTCATTAACCCCTAAAATCGTTATACTTTTGTACCGTTTTACCGAAGGAGAACTGACCTTAGGTTTGTGCTTAATTCACCGTTGTTAAGTGTTAGAATACTCTTTTTAAGCAATGGATAAAACTGGAATATGGCAAAACGTAAAACTGCTTATGTGTGTTCTGACTGCGGTGCAGAGTTCCCTCGCTGGCAAGGTCAATGTTCGGAGTGTAAAGCGTGGAATACGATAAGTGAGTTTGTGGTTGCAAGTGCCAAAAGTGTCGCACGCCAAACCACGTCAGGCTATGCTGGGCAAACCGCTGCCAAAATTGAGACATTAAATGCAATAGATCTCGAATCACTACCGCGATTCTCGTCAACATTTAAAGAGCTAGATAGAGTGTTAGGGGGCGGAATAGTCCCTGGGGCAGCTATGTTAATCGGTGGCTCGCCAGGAGCGGGAAAGAGTACGCTTCTGCTTCAAGTAATGTGTCAGATGGCAAAAAGTGAAACCGCGCTTTATGTCACGGGGGAAGAGTCGCTTCAGCAAGTCGCTATGCGAGCAAAGCGCTTAAATCTACCTGACGACAAGCTGATGATGTTAGCCGAAACAAACGTGGAAACTATCTGCGATTTAGCGCTTACGAAAAAGCCTAAAATTATGGTTATCGACTCTATTCAGGTGATGCACGTGTCAGACGTTCAGTCTGCGCCAGGCAGTGTGTCGCAAGTACGAGAAAGCGCGGCGTATTTAACGCGCTTTGCCAAGCAAAATCATATTGCTATGTTCATTGTTGGCCATGTAACAAAAGACGGTAACTTGGCGGGTCCGAAAGTTCTTGAGCACTGTATCGACAGCTCTATGATGCTAGAAGGAGAAAGTGATGGTCGCTACCGTACGCTTCGAAGTCATAAAAACCGCTTTGGTGCGGTAAATGAGCTCGGCGTGTTTGCCATGACAGAAAAAGGCCTTAAAGAGGTAAGCAACCCATCGGCCATATTCTTAAGTCGAGGTGACAATGAAACGCCAGGGTCTAGCGTTATGGTTATCTGGGAGGGCACCCGCCCGTTACTTGTAGAAATACAGGCGTTGGTAGACTATTCGCAGATGTCGAACCCAAGGCGAATCGCTGTAGGGTTGGATCAGAACCGTTTGTCTATGCTGCTCGCGGTTTTGCATCGCCATGGCAATGTGCAAATGAACGATCAAGACGTTTTTGTCAACGTGGTAGGCGGTGTAAGAGTATCAGAGACCAGTGCAGACTTAGCCTTATTATTGGCCATGATTTCAAGCTTTAGAAATCGCTCACTGCCCAGAGATTTAATTGTATTCGGCGAAGTCGGGCTAGCCGGCGAGATTCGCCCGGTTCCTAACGGAACGGAACGCATTATCGAGGCGGCGAAACATGGTTTTAAGCGGGCGATCGTGCCAAAAGCCAATGCGCCTAAGCAAGCCATTAATGGTATGAAAGTGGTGCCGGTAGCGCGCTTATCTGAGGCGTTAGACGCGCTTGAGTAATGCGGAAGGCTCAACATTTAAGTAAAGTGTTGACGGTGCCTGTTAAATTGAAAGGCCTATTAAATGGGCCTTTCCTGCATTAAACGAGTGAAACGCGTTTTTTAAAGGTTAATGTGGCGCCTGATAAACCGCATCAACTAATGCATTCAGGTCTTTCTCTTCAATACTGGCGTCGTCGCTGTTTAAAGTAATTAAACGACGAAGGGCGCTAATGCTGTCTACATCCATTCGCTCAACTTTACAGCCTAATGAAACCCGTTCTTTTCTACTGTCGGCATGACGATACAACTGCGAAATAGAAAGGGTTATTACAGGACTGTCTTCATTTGCTTGGAAGGTAGCAGTGTAAGGGTCGTGACTGTCAAAAGGTAAGTGTGACAACGCCGTTTCGGTAGCTTGAAGTTTAATGCCTTGAAGCGATACGTCGCTGACTACCACATCAATACTAACGTCATTGTGTGCCAGTGTGCCATTTACATTCAGTGACACCCGTTGAAATTGGCGCTTATCCGTCATTTTTCAAATACCCAGTTATCATTAACGCTGTTATATCAGTCCGCGTAGATAATTGCCCACTGAGTGGGTAATGACCTATGCGGACTGGTATTAGTATTGGCTAATTTGCGTGGGTTCGCAATGAAAAGCGAACAAATAAAAAAGCCGCTATCAGCGATAGCGGCTTTAGGCGTAAAGCAGAGATACAGATCTTACATCTCTGAATTTGTGTTATTTAGACATACGCTTATATTTAAGGCGGTGCGGTTCAACCACATCTTGTCCAAATTCTTGCTTCAACCAGCTTTCGTAGTCTGAGTAGTTACCTTCGAAGAAGTTGATGTTACCTTCATCGCGGTAATCCATAATGTGTGTTGCTACACGGTCTAGGAACCAACGGTCGTGCGAGATAACCATGGCACAGCCTGGGAACTCCAACAACGCGTTTTCCAAGGCGCGAAGTGTTTCTACGTCTAGGTCGTTGGTTGGCTCATCCAGTAGCAATACGTTACCGCCTGCTTTAAGCAGTTTCGCAAGGTGAACACGGTTACGCTCACCACCTGACAAGTCTTTGATGAACTTCTGCTGGTCGGTGCCTTTAAAGTTAAAACGGCTGCAGTAGGCGCGGCTGTTAATTTCAAAGTTACCAATGCGAATGATATCTTGTTCGTCAGAAATTTCTTTCCACACGGTATTGTTTTCGTTCATGTGGTCGCGGAACTGTTCTACCGCAGCAATTTGAACGGTTTCACCTAAATCGATGGTGCCTGAATCAGGTTGCTCAGCACCGGTAAGCATTCTGAACAAGGTTGATTTACCCGCGCCGTTAGGGCCTACGATACCTACAATGGCACCCTTTGGTACTTTAAACGTTAAGTCGTCGATAAGTACGCGATCGCCATACGACTTTTTAAGGTTGCTTACTTCAATAACCTTGTCACCTAAGCGTTCACCTGGTGGAATGAAAAGCTCATTGGTTTCATTACGCTTTTGGTAATCGCTGGTAGATAGTTCTTCAAAGCGGGCCATACGAGCTTTACTTTTAGCATGACGTCCTTTCGGGTTTGAGCGTACCCACTCAAGTTCCTGTTTCATGCTCTTCATCCGCGCCGTTTCGGTACGCTCTTCTTGCTCAAGTCGGTTTTCTTTTTGCTCCAACCAAGAAGAGTAGTTACCTTCCCACGGAATACCTTCACCACGGTCAAGTTCTAAAATCCAACCTGCAACGTTATCAAGGAAGTATCTATCGTGGGTAATAGCGACTACCGTACCTTCATAATCGTGAAGGAAACGCTCTAGCCATGCGACTGATTCTGCGTCTAAGTGGTTAGTGGGTTCGTCTAGAAGCAACATTTCAGGCTTTTCTAGAAGTAGGCGGCACAGCGCTACACGGCGGCGTTCACCACCAGATAGTTTGCTAACGTCCGCATCCCACGCTGGAAGGCGAAGGGCATCAGCAGCACGCTCTAATGCATTTTCTAAGTTGTGGCCATCTTTGGCTTGAATAATAGCTTCTAACTCGCCCTGCTCTTTAGCAAGGGCGTCAAAATCAGCGTCTGCTTCTGCATAAGCTGCATATACTTCATCTAGGCGAGTTAATGCGTGTTTAACGTCGGCGACGGCTTCTTCGATATTGCCGCGAACATCTTTTGTTTCATCAAGCTGAGGCTCCTGAGGAAGGTAGCCCACTTTTAAGCCCGGTTGAGGGCGCGCTTCACCTTCAATATCGGTATCTACGCCAGCCATAATGCGAAGTAAGGTTGATTTACCTGCACCGTTTAGGCCTAGCACACCAATTTTGGCGCCTGGGAAAAAGCTAAGTGAGATATTTTTTAGAATGTGTCTATTAGGTGGGACGATTTTGCCCACGCGATGCATACTGTAAACGTATTGAGCCATGCTCTATCCTCGCTGAAAAAGCGGTGAAAAATAATAAAGTCCTAATTGGGCGTATTCTACTCGTAAGAGGGTAGTTTATGCTAGAGCCTGTTGACCTTTGATGTACAGAAAAGGTCAATAGGCCCTTGTCACTTATGCTCGGCGTTTTTCGTGCTTGATGAAAATTTGAGCGCTCATTTTAAAAAGTTTGATTTATGCGTCGGTTGATGAGGCGATTTAAGGTAAACTTGGTTTCATTATAAAGGGTAAGCGTGTGCTTTCTGGGGAGTTTGTAGCCACCAGATATAGCCTAAAAGCGTTAGACTCAAAACCAGAGCCTGTAGGATTGTTTCGCGATTAAAAGGGTTTCCAACTAAACCTAAATTTCTACAGTAAAAGTCAACAGGTTCTATCGATATCTCTGAACAGGTAATTTAAATGACTGCTATGAATAAACGCACATACAGTTTGGATGAGCTTGCTAAGCACGTGAATGGGGAAGTGCAGGGTGATGGAAATATCACGATATCTGCAGTAGGTACGTTATCTGGTGCAGCATCGCACCAAATTTCGTTTCTAACAAATCCTAAATACAAGCCGCAGTTAAAAGATACTCAGGCTGGTGCGGTAATTCTGCACAAAAACTTAAAAGATGATAGCCCAGTTCCAGCGTTGGTTGTGGCAAACCCTCATGCAGCGTTCGCCCTCATCGCTCAGTTGTTTGATACTACCCCAGCGGTAGCGACAGGTATTGCTGATACAGCGGTTATTGCGCCATCTGCCCGCATCGGCAGTGATGTATCGCTAGGCCACAATGTAATCATTGAAGAGAACGTGGTTTTAGGCGATAGAGTTACTGTAGGCGCGAATACGGTTATTCGTAGAGGTACCCATATTGGTGAAGGCTGTACCATTCACCCGAATGTAACTATCTATCATGACGTTGTGATTGGTAAGCGCGTGACAATTCATAGCCAAACAGTTATTGGTGCGGCAGGCTTTGGTTACGCAAACGATAAAGGCGTTTGGATCCCTATTCCACAAACAGGGTCGGTTCGCATTGGTGACGACAGTCAGATTGGCGCAAGCAGCAGCATTGACCGCGGCGCCATGGAAGATACGATTTTAGGCACTAACGTTATTATCGATAACCAAGTACAAATTGGCCACAACTGTATTATTGGTGATCACTCTTGTATTTGCGGCGCTACAGGTATTGCTGGTAGCTGTCATATCGGCAAGCACGTTATTATCGGTGGTGGAGTGGGCATTAATGGCCACATTAGCATTTGCGATAATGTTCAGGTGACTGGCTATACCATGATTGTACAAGATATCACTGAACCGGGCGTTTATTCTTCTGGCCAGCCAGCACAAACCAACCGTGACTGGCGCAAAAATACGGTTCGCCTTGCCAAAATTGGTAGTTTATTTGACCGTGTTAAGGCCTTAGAAAAACAGGTCTGATCTCGCGCTGGCGCAGGTATTTCGTTAAACCTGCGCCATTTATATTAATTTGGTCACAAAGCGGTATACAAGCCCCCGAAAATGACTAGAATATGGCTCGAATTTGAGCAATCAGTGCGTAACGCCATATAAAAACCGCAGTTAAGGAGCCCCCATGTTTTCTCGCGAAATGAATATAGCCGACTTCGATCCTGAATTAGCCGATGCAATGTCTAAAGAGGTTGAGCGTCAAGAACATCACATAGAGCTAATTGCCTCTGAGAACTACTGTAGCCCACGTGTAATGGAAGCACAGGGTTCGCAGCTTACTAACAAGTACGCGGAAGGCTACCCAGGCAAGCGTTACTACGGTGGTTGTGAGCACGTAGACGTTGTTGAACAACTTGCTATCGATCGTGCAAAAGCACTATTTGGTGCAGACTACGCGAACGTTCAACCGCACGCTGGTTCACAAGCTAACTCTGCCGTATTCATGGCACTACTTGACGCAGGCGATACGGTATTGGGAATGAGCCTTTCTGAAGGTGGTCACCTTACTCACGGTTCACACGTAAACTTCTCTGGTAAAACCTACAATGCTGTTCAGTATGGTCTGAACAAAGAAACCGGTGAAATCGATTACGCTCAGGTTGAGGCACTTGCTAAAGAGCACAAGCCGAAAATGATTATCGGTGGTTTCTCTGCGTATTCTGGCATTGTTGATTGGGCAAAATTCCGTGAAATCGCTGATAGCGTTGGCGCTTACTTGCTCGTAGATATGGCGCACGTAGCAGGTCTTGTAGCAGCGGGCGTTTATCCAAATCCGCTTCCTCACGCTCACGTGGTAACAACGACTACTCATAAAACCCTTGCTGGCCCACGTAGTGGTTTAATCCTTTCTTCATGCGGCGATGAAGCGATTTACAAAAAGCTAAACAGCTCGGTATTCCCAGGCAACCAAGGTGGCCCTCTTTGCCACGTGATCGCAGCTAAAGCGGTTGCATTCAAAGAAGCACTACAGCCAGAATTTAAAGTGTATCAGCAGCAGGTTGTTGCAAATGCGAAAGCTATGGTTTCTGTAATGCAAGAGCGTGGTTATAACATCGTTTCTGGCGGTACTGACAACCACTTGTTCCTTCTTGACCTTATCGACAAGGACATTACCGGTAAAGATGCTGACGCAGCACTTGGTGCCGCAAATATTACGGTAAACAAAAACTCAGTGCCAAATGACCCGCGTTCACCATTTGTAACCAGCGGTCTTCGTATTGGTAGCCCAGCGATTACTCGCCGTGGTTTCAAAGAAGAACAAGCTAAGCAAGTTGCGACATGGATTTGCGACATTCTAGATAACATGGGCGATGAGTCTGTTATCAAACGTGTTCAAGACGAAGTGGTTGCACTTTGCGCACAATTCCCTGTTTATAAATAAATAGGTTTGTGTTTTATTGCGTACTTTGGTACTAATGCTGGACTAACTAGTCTAGGTTCAATTTAGATACCTAAGTACGCAATATTTAAGGATTATTCATGTTTTGCCCGTTTTGTTCAGAACAAGAAACAAAAGTCATTGATTCTCGTTTGGTTGCAGAAGGGCAACAGGTGCGTAGACGCCGTGAATGTATGGTGTGTCACGAGCGCTTCACGACCTTTGAAAGTGCCGAACTCGTGATGCCTCGCGTTATTAAACGCGATGGTTCTCGTGAACCGTTTAACGAAGATAAACTTCGTGCAGGCTTGCAACGCGCACTCGAAAAGCGCCCTGTGAGCACAGAAAAAGTTGAACAATGTATCCTCTCACTTAAGTCACAGTTGCGCGCAACCGGTGAACGTGAAGTGAGCAGTGAACTGCTCGGCAACCTAATTATGAAAGCCCTCAAAGAACTCGATAAAGTTGCTTATGTCCGGTTCGCCTCCGTTTATCGCTCTTTCGAAGATATTCGTGAATTCGGAGAAGAGATTGCACGATTAGGAGATTAAGTCGGCGACATCTCAAACATCAGACACTTAGGGCTACAACAGGAATCCAAGTGAACCACGATACGGTTAAAAACGATTATTTTTGGATGGCAAAAGCCATTCAGCTTGCCCAACAAGGGCGTTTTACCACTTCTCCTAACCCTCGCGTAGGCTGTGTAATTGTTGACGAAAACAATCAATTGCTTGGTCAGGGATATCACATTCAAGCTGGCACACCCCATGCCGAAGTGCATGCATTAAGACAAGCATCTAACGCACGTCCGCAGGGCGCAAAGGGCGCGACGGCATACGTTACACTTGAACCTTGTAGTCATTTTGGTCGCACACCGCCTTGCGCTGTTGCCTTGGTAGAAGCAAAGGTAGCGCGTGTTGTTATTGCTATGACCGACCCGAATCCAAACGTATGCGGTAACGGTATTAGCATTCTGCAGGAAGCAGGCATTGAAGTGGTAAGCGAAGTGATGGCTGCTGAGGCCGCAGCGCTAAACCCTGGGTTTATTAAACGCATGCTTACCGGTAAGCCCTTTGTTCGCGTGAAATTAGGCATTAGCCTAGATGGAAAAATAGCCCTTCAAAATGGGGTAAGTCAGTGGATTACTGGTGCAGAAGCAAGGCGGGATGTGCAACAGTATCGTGCACAAAGTTGCGTAGTATTGACGGGTTCGGGTACGGTACAAGCTGATAATCCTAGCCTCTTAGTTCGTGAAAAAGAGGCTCAGTTTGAAAAGTATCCACTAGATCATATCCGCCAGCCAGCACGTGTGGTTGTAGATAGCAAAAGTAAGCTTAGTAGAGACTACACACTTTTTAACGACGGCAATATTACGATCACGGCGACGTCACAGGCTCACCCAGACACCGCTACTCAGCACTATCTCCAACTGGACGAAAAAGACGGTAAACTCAATTTACATTCGCTAATGTCAGCACTAGGCGATAAGCAATATAATGAAGTGTGGGTGGAAGCAGGCCCAGGCCTTGCCGGTGCATTATTGCAAGAAGGGCTGGTGGATGAACTTATTTGCTACCAAGCGCCTAAGCTTTTAGGTGATAAGGGAGTCAGTATGGTTAATTTACCCGCATTCACGTCGCTAAATGAATGTATTTCGCTTTCGCTTATTGAAAATCGTCAAGTGGGTAACGATATTAAGCTTATCTTCCGTCCTGATGTTAGCAACACCCGTGGTTAACGCGATTAAAGAGGAACTTTATGTTTACTGGAATTATTCAAGCGCTCGGTACAATTAAAAAGCTTGATAACCGAGGCAATGATATTCGACTTACCGTTTCATCGCCTACGCTTGATATGTCTGATGTCGCACTCGGCGACAGTATTGCGACCAATGGTGTTTGCTTAACAGTTACCGATATGGGCCCCGATTATTATTGTGCAGATGTGTCGGCAGAGACTATCAAATTAACGGGTTTTGCACATTACAGCGCAGGCTCAACGGTGAATCTTGAGAAAGCGATGCGTCCAAGCGACCGCTTAGGTGGTCATATCGTTTCCGGTCACGTTGATGGTGTAGGCGAAGTTACACAAATTATTAAGCACTTAGACTACGTAGAGTTTTGGGTAAAAGCGCCAGAAGCCTTGGCTAAATATATTGCGCATAAAGGTAGTATCACCGTTGATGGTATCAGCTTAACTGTTAACGAAGTTAATGGCGCAGAATTTATGCTTTGGATCATTCCTCATACATTGCAAGAAACCATTATGGGGAGCTATAAGGTGGGCACAGCGGTAAACCTAGAGGTTGATGTTATTGCGCGCTATTTAGAGCGATTGATGTTGGGCGACAAAGCCGCCGAGCCAAAAAGCAAAGGCATTGACATGGCATTTCTTGCCGAGAACGGATTTTTAAGAAAATAACCCTACAAGAAGCACACAACATGGCATTTAACACTACACAAGAAATTATTGAAGACATTCGCCAAGGTAAAATGGTTATCTTGATGGATGACGAAGACAGGGAAAATGAAGGCGATTTGATAATGGCGGCTGAGCATGTGACGCCAGAAGCCATTAACTTTATGGTTACCCACGCTCGCGGCTTGGTGTGTTTACCAATGACGCAAGAGCGCTGTCGCACCCTGAATCTTCCGCTTATGGTGGATAAAAACGAAGCACAGTTTTCTACCAACTTCACTGTGTCTATTGAAGCGGCAACCGGCGTGACCACAGGCATTTCGGCGGCAGATCGCGCAACAACCATTAAAGCTGCTGTAGCGAAAGACGCGAAAGCGACAGACATTGTACAGCCGGGTCATATTTTTCCGCTAATTGCTAAAGACGGTGGCGTGTTAAACCGCGCAGGTCACACTGAAGCTGGTGTAGATTTACCGCGTTTGGCAGGGTTAGAACCTGCTGGGGTTATTGTAGAAATCCTCAATGAAGACGGCACTATGGCCCGCCGCCCTGAGCTAGAAAAGTTTGCGGCAAAACATAACCTCAAAATCGGCACTATTGCTGATTTAATTGAATATCGCAATCTCAACGAAACCACCATTCAGAAAGTTGCTCAATGCAGCATGCCAACCGAGTATGGTGAATTCGAGCTGCACACGTTTAAGGACAGCATCGACAATCAGCTTCATTTCGCACTTAAAAAAGGCGAGATTAAAGAAGACGAGCCGACACTTGTGCGTGTGCACCTTCACAATACCTTTAGTGATCTTCTTGGCTCTACCCGCGGTATTCATCGCTCTATGACGCTAGCAGATGGCATGCGCAAAATTTCAGAAGAGGGGGGCGTATTGGTGCTGTTAGGTAAAGAAGAGCATATTGAAAGTCAGGTACGCCGCTTTGCCGCAGAAGACCGAGGCGAGCGCCCGACTGGCGCTGACTGGCAGGGATCGTCACGCACTATTGGTGTAGGCAGTCAAATTCTAGCATCAATGGGCGTACACAAAATGCGTCTTCTTAGTAAACCAATTAAATATCACGCACTTTCAGGTTACGGCCTTGAAGTAGTGGAGTACGTGCACGACTAGTACTTAGCTGTAGGGCGGAGCTAAAGTGGAGAGGGAGTGCTCGTCGCAAACACGCGGTGAATACATCCTTGTACGCTCCGCCACCGCATCCATGCGGTGGAGGGTTTGCGACAAGCACTCCCTTCCCACATTGAGTTAAGCTGACGTACCCGTTTACGAATAGTTGAAGTTAAAGAAACAATCGATTTAGTTTGGGCGCAGTTGTGGTATACTTCGCGCCGTTTTTTCTCGAGGAATGAATCCATGCAGGTAATTGAAGGTAATATCAGAGCAACCGGTAAGAAATTTGCTATCGTTGTATCACGCTTTAATAGCTTTGTAGTTGAAAGCTTACTTGAAGGTGCACTAGATACACTAGAGCGTCACGGTGAAGTGAGTGATGACGATATCACGTTAGTACGTGTACCTGGTGCTTACGAGTTACCTGTAGTAGCTAAGAAATTAGCTGAGAAAAAGTCATTTGACGCCATCATCGCACTAGGTGCGGTTATTCGTGGTGGTACGCCACACTTTGATTTTGTAGCAGGCGAATGTAACAAAGGTCTTGCGCAAGTTTCTCTTGAATACGGTGTACCCGTATCATTTGGCGTAATTACAACAGATTCAATTGAACAGGCTATCGAGCGTTCAGGAACCAAAGCGGGCAACAAAGGTGCAGAAGCTGCACTTGGTGCGCTGGAAATGGTTAACGTTATCGATGCTGTTGAAAAGCTTTAAGGTAAACATTAAGTGAAAGTTTCAGCTCGTCGTAAAGCCCGTGAACTCGCTCTGCAAGGCGTGTATTCATGGCAAATGAGTCACAACGATATTCAGCAGGTTGAACTGGCGCTAGCCACCAGTAACGACATGCAAAAGGTAGATATGGCGTATTTCCAAGCTCTGCTTCGCGGTGTTGCACACAACGCAAGTAAGCTTGATGCGACCATCAAGCCTTACCTTGGCCGTTTGCCTGAAGAGTTAGACGCTATTGAAAAAGCAATCTTGCGCATTGCGACGCTGGAACTGACCGAGCGCATTGACGTCCCTTACCGCGTAATTATTAATGAGGCGATTGAGCTTGCTAAAGCATTTGGTGCTGAAGAAAGTCACAAGTTCATTAATGGTGCACTGGACAAAGCAGTGCGCACATTGCGCAAAGACGAGCGCGACTAACCTTACCGTGGCGGCATGGACTGCCGCTAAAAGGGTTTAAAAATTACCGTGAAAGAATTTGATCTTATCGGCCGCTACTTTTCAAACAGCGGCCACAAACGCAAAGACGTTGTTATTGGTATTGGTGATGACTGTGCTGTAACAACGGTTCCTGAAAACCAACAGCTTGCCGTTACCACAGATACCCTGGTTGCAGGTGTGCACTTTTTGAAAGACGCACCGGCGAAGTCTGTTGCGTATAAAACAGTGGCGGTAAACTTAAGCGACCTTGCCGCAATGGGCGCAGAGCCAGCGTGGATTAGCTTATCTCTGTCATTACCGGAAGTGGACGAAGCTTGGCTAGATGACTTTGTTTCGGGCCTTTATGAGCTAACTCAGTACTATTCTGTACAGCTTATCGGTGGCGATACGGTTAAAGGCCCAATGGCGTTCACGATTACAGCTCAAGGCTTCATACCGCCAGGTTCTGAGCTAACGCGTAGCGGCGCTAAGCCAGGTGATTGGCTTTATGTCACGGGAACGCTTGGTGACGCAGGTGCAGGTTTAGACATCCTGCAAAATAAGCTGAGTGTAAGCGGTGAAGCGAAAGATGTCTTGGTAAATCGTCATTACTTCCCAACTCCTCGCGTAGCGGTGGGCACAGCTATCCGACGTATTGCAACGTCGTGCATTGATATCTCTGATGGTTTAATTTCAGATTTAGGTCATATCCTAAAAGCGTCTAATTGCGGTGCAAATGTTCATGTAGAGCGTTTACCGTTGTCACGAGCATTAACAAGCGCGGTTACACCAGAGCAAGCTATCGAATACGCGCTGTCTGCAGGCGATGACTATGAGCTTATCTTCACTGTAAGTGAAGAGCAGCGCGGAAGTCTTGAAACCTCGTTGGCAAGCACAAACGTGAAAGCCACATGTATTGGCCAATTAACCGGTCATAACGGCACACTTTCATTGCTCAAAGACAACGAAAAGTACACACCTGTTAACGTGTCAGGTTACGAGCACGCCTTTTAGGCGGCCTATTTGTCCGACAAAAGCAATAAAAAGGAAAAAGCATGCAGGCTGAGTTTCGCGCTAGAGTGAGTATGAAAAATCCCGTGCATTTTCTCGCACTAGGCTTTGGCAGTGGACTTATTCCTTTCATGCCGGGAACCTTTGGCTCACTTGCTGCGTTGCCCCTACTTATTGCCTGTAGCCAGATTTCCCTAATTTCCTTTATCGCGCTTACGCTGATATTCTCAGTTGTAGGCATTTACCTGTGTGGCAAGACTGCTGACGATATGCAGGTTCACGATCATGGCTCTATAGTGTGGGATGAAATAGCGGGCATGTTTGTGACCTTTCTGTTTGTACCTATTTCAGCGTCCTCTTTACTTGTAGGCTTTGTTCTATTCAGGCTTTTCGATATCTTGAAGCCTTGGCCAATAGGTATCATAGATAAGCGCTTACACGGCGGTACAGGCATTATGCTTGATGATCTTATCGCTGGCGCCATGGCATGCGGTTGTCTACATTTACTAATAGCGTTTTGGCCTGCCGCATTGGCTTTGTTTTAATTCATTACGAATATTCGCCGCCATTTTGTTAGACTTACCTCAAAGGAAAGCCAGTTGACGGTGAGCAAACTATTTACGAAAAAGCCCGCAAAATAGCGGGCTTTTTAATGTCTTAGTAATGATTTTAAAGCTTAATTAGTTAGCGCTTAAACTGCTAGCCGCCGCAATAATACCTTCAGCATCTAAGCCGTGCTCTTTGTACATTTCCTGCTGAGTGCCTTGCAATATAAAGCTATCAGGCAGCCCTAACATCTTCACCGCTTTTAATACGCCATTTTGCTGTAGGTGTTCAAGCACCGCACTGCCAGCTCCCCCCATAATACAGCCGTCTTCCAACGTAATAAGTGCACTGTGCTCACTGGCAGCTTTTAATACTGCGTCGCCGTCTAACGGCTTAATGAAACGCATGTCGATAACGGTAGCGTCAATCGCCTCTGCAGCTTCAAGCGCGTAGGGCAGTAGGCAGCCAAAGTTTAAAATGGCGATACTTTCAGACTTGCCTTTTGATGATTCTCGACACGTACGAGATTTACCAATCTCAAGCTCTGTCATAGCTTCGTCAGGGGTGACACCCATGCCAGCACCGCGAGGGTAACGAACAGCAGCTGGTTTTTGTAGCTTGTGACCCGTGTAGAGCATTTGACGACATTCATTTTCATCTGAAGGCGCCATAACCACCATATTCGGAATACAGCGAAGGAAAGCGATATCAAACGCCCCCTGGTGAGTAGGGCCGTCTGCGCCAACAATACCGGCTCTATCAATGGCAAACAATACGGGTAAGTCTTGAATCGCCACATCGTGAATGAGCTGGTCATAGGCGCGCTGCAGGAACGACGAATAAATAGCAACAACCGCATTCATACCGTCTTTGGCAAGGCCTGCGCCAAAGGTCACCGCGTGCTGTTCAGCAATCGCAACATCGAAATACTGCTCTGGAAAACGCTGAGAAAACTCAACCATGCCTGAACCTTCGCGCATGGCTGGCGTTACCGCCATTAGCTTAGGGTCTTGTGCCGCCATATCACACAGCCATTTCCCAAAGATTGCAGAGTAGGTAGGGGCTGAAGGCTTAGATTTTGGCAAAGCGTTGTCAGCCGGATTGAATTTTGGTACCGCGTGGAACTTGATAGGGTCTTCTTCAGCAACCGCGTAACCTTTACCTTTCTTGGTGACTACGTGAAGTAGCTGCGGGCCGTCAAACTTGCGCATATTGCGTAGCGTATCGACAACACCATTTACGTCGTGGCCATCGATAGGGCCAATGTAGTTAAAGCCAAGCTCTTCAAATATCGTGCCCGGGACAACCATGCCTTTAATGTGTTCTTCTGCACGGCTGGCAAACTCCTTAATAGGAGGTACATTGCTTAGCAGCTTTTTGCCGCCATCGCGTATAGAGTTGAAAAAGTTGCCTGTAAGCAAGCGAGCTAAGTGACTGTTCAACGCACCTACGTTTTCAGAAATAGACATTTCGTTGTCGTTAAGTACAACTACCATGTCTTTCTTGATATCACCAGCGTGATTAAGGGCTTCAAACGCCATACCAGCGGTCATAGCACCGTCGCCAATTACCGCTACAACCTTTCTGTTTTTGCCTTCTTTTTCGGCAGCCACAGCCATGCCCAGCCCTGCACTAATCGATGTAGACGAATGACCAACTGCAAAGGTGTCGTAGTCGCTCTCAGGCGGCCATGGGAAAGGGTGCAGACCATTCTTTTGGCGAATGGTGCTCATGCGCTCTGCACGACCTGTAAGGATTTTGTGCGGATAAGCTTGGTGACCTACATCCCACAGCAGTCGATCGAAGGGGGTGTCGTACACATAGTGCAAAGCGACGGTCAGTTCCACTGTGCCTAAACCAGATGCAAAGTGCCCACTAGTTTGGCTTACGCTGTTAAGTAAGTACTCACGCAACTCATCGGCGAGCTCGCGTAATTTGTCTTGGGGCAACTGCCTCAATTTATCGGGTGTTTGCGCAAGCGCAAGCGTTGGGTAATGTTGGAGATCTAAACTCATGTACTTATTATCTTTTTCAACATGGCGCGTGGCTAATGGTCGCGTTTTACCAAAAGCTCGCTAAACGCAATTAAACTGTCAGTATTGTAGGGTAAACGCGCCAATGCTTGAAGTGCATTATCGTGAAGCATTTCTAATTCTTGTTTAGCGCCTGTAATACCAAGTTTGGCTGGAAAGGTATTTTTCCCTAACGCTTCGTCTGACCCCGCGGGCTTACCTAATTTTTCGCTACTGCCTTCCACATCTAAAATATCGTCTTGAACTTGGAAAGCTAGCCCAATATCCGCGGCATAAGCCATTAAGTCAATTTTAGTTTGAGGCAGTAAGCCTTCACTAACAATGGCGACCATTTCTACGCAGGCTTTTAACAATGCACCGGTTTTCAATCTATGCAGCTGTTTTAGTTCTTCTAGCGAGATGGTTTTGCCGGTGCTGGCTAAATCGATAGCTTGCCCACCGCACATACCTATGTAACCCGCACTTTTCGCAAGTACAGACAGTAACTGGCTACGCTTTGTTTCAGCATACGTGCTTAATGGAGCATCAGCTAACACTGTAAATGCAAGTGCCTGCAGCGCATCGCCAGCTAAAATAGCGGTAGCCTCATCAAAGGCAATATGGCAGGTTGGCATACCGCGGCGCAAGTCGTCGTCGTCCATGGCTGGTAAATCGTCGTGGACTAACGAGTAGGCGTGCACACATTCAATGGCCATACTAATAGCCATTTGGTCTTTTTTGGGCACGTCTAGGGTGTTACCTACTACTTGAACAAGTAGTGGCCGCATCCGTTTACCGCCAGCAAGTAAGGCGTGACGCATTGCGTCTTTCAAGCGCGGCGCGTAATCGGGTAATTCGTCAATTAATGTAAGAAGAGATGCATCAGTTTGCTGTTTAACTTGCTGATGCAAAGCAGAAAAATTCATAGATTGCCTGTTAGTTAAAAATGAACGATTTATGGCTGTTCACTTTCAGGAAGAGGGTGGAGCGTTTCTTCGCCTTGTTCACTGAGCAGTATCTTTACTTTTTGCTCGGCGTTTTCAAGAGATTGTTGGCCTTGGCGGGAAAGTGCTATACCGCGCTCAAATTTTTCTAGTGCTTTATTAAGAGGCAGATCACCGCTTTCCATTTCGTTAACGATAGCTTCTAGTTCTGATAAAGTTTCTTCAAAAGACGCTGATGCTTTTTCTGTCGTCATAAAAACACTCAATATAGTGGCCAAAATACGTGTACCGCGCACATTAACCGAGGGTTGCACAAGGGTCAAATGGTTTGTCCGTATATCGCCTATATCACAGTAACATAGCTTTTTTTTCATCCAGTTCAAAAGGCAACATACAAGCAAATTGTGCTATATTCGATGCAGGGTTCACTAACCTTTCAGAAGTAACCGTGTTATTTACTGTGAAGGAAAAAGTAAGGCGCTGAAAAAGCGCTAGGTATTTTAGTTTAGAAAAAAGACAAAGCTGCGCTTTTGCATAGAACCTACTTCATAATAAACAAATAAATGTGATATTTTTCAATAATGTCGTTTTAGTATTTCTATCTTTTGCCGATAGGGTATTTGTACACTAACAGCACTGACTGCGCATAAATGGGGAAGAGTGAGTGGATTTAGCAACCGTCATAGGTATGTTGGGCGCCATTGGTTTCATAGTTATGGCTATGATTCTGGGCGGCAGCTTGGGCATGTTCATCGACGTGCAATCAATACTTATTGTATTCGGGGGAACACTATTTGTTGTCCTATCTCAGTTTACGTTGGGCCAATTCTTCAGTGCGGGTAAAGTTGCTGGCAAAGCATTCATGTTCAAAATTGAAACGCCTGAAGAGCTTATCGAGAAGATTGTTGAAATGGCAGACGCTGCGCGAAAAGGCGGGTTTCTGGCACTAGAAGAAGCGGAAATTTCAAATGAGTTCATGCAAAAAGGTGTGGACATGCTGGTTGACGGCCACGACATTGAAGTGGTGAGAGAAACGTTAGCTAAAGATATTTCTATGACAACGGAAAGGCATGAGTTCGGCGCTTCTATATTTAAAGGAATGGGTGACGTAGCACCAGCGATGGGTATGATTGGTACTTTGATCGGTCTGGTTGCCATGCTTTCAAACATGGATGACCCTAAAGCCATCGGCCCTGCTATGGCGGTAGCGCTATTAACCACGCTTTATGGTGCCTTTTTTGCCAACGTCGTGTGTTTGCCAATTGCCTTTAAACTGGCGGTAAGAGCCGGTGAAGAGAAGTTAAACCAGAGTCTTGTTCTTGACGGTATTGTGGGTATAGCCGATGGCCAGAACCCACGTGTTATCGAAGGGGTATTAAAGAACTACCTTGCGGCGAGTAAACGCGGAAGCGCAGAGGAAGAGTAATGGCCGAAGAAGAATGCCCAAAATGTCCCCCCGAGGGGCTTCCAGCCTGGATGGGAACCTTCGCAGACCTGATGTCGTTGCTTATGTGCTTCTTTGTACTGCTACTTTCGTTTTCGGAAATGGACGTACTGAAGTTTAAACAAATTGCGGGCTCTATGAAGTTTGCTTTTGGTGTGCAAAATAAAATTGAAGTAAAAGATATTCCAAAGGGTACCAGTGTTATTGCAATGGAGTTTCGACCTGGCAAGCCTGACCCTACGCCTATTGAGTCCATTCAGCAGCAAACCAACGAAATGACCCAACAAATGCTGGAATTTCAGGCTGGTAACGAAGACTCTGCCGGCGGAAGGCAGAAGCAGCGCGGCGAGCAGCGTGGCGGACAATCTCAACAAACGGCTACAGAATCGTCTTCATCGGCTGAACAAAGCACCGATCAGTCGCAAATGGCTGAACTGATGAAAAAAGTGGCTCAGCAGCTCGAAAAACAAATTCTAGATGGTTCGGTGGAAATGGAATCGTTGGGTCAGCAGTTAACCATTCGAATCCGTGAAAACGGTTCCTTTTCGGCGGGCTCGGCCTTTTTGCAGCCCCAATTCCAACCGGTGTTGAGAAAAATAGGTACGCTGTTGGCGGATGTGCCTGGAGAAATCGAAATTTCAGGGCACAGTGACGGCCAGCATATTGCTAATGAACTCTATCGTTCTAATTGGGACTTGTCAGCGCAGCGCGCTGTAGCGGTCGCTGAAGCCATGCGGACCGCGCCAGGGTTTGACGAAAGTCGTATGTCGGTAGTGGGTAAGGCAGATACCGATCCAATTGTAGAAAATGCCACTACACCTTCAGACCGAGCGCAAAATCGTCGCGTTGAAATTAATATTAATCAGGGTAAGCCAATGCTGTCTAAGCCTATATCAGTTGTAGATGAGTAGTGCTTTGACCTAGTGTCAGCTTCAAACAAGAAAGCGGCGCCAAAAGGGCGCCGCTTTTTTGTCACTACTATCGATAATTAGCGTTGTTAAACACGAGCCAAATCAAGTCTGTAATGAGGCTTTGAAATCACAAGCTGAACGGTACTGATTGTTCTTTCTAAAAAACCACCTTCACAATATTTCAGGTAGTAGGTCCACATTCGCATAAAACGCTCGTCATAACCGTCGTTTAAAAGCTCATCTTTTGCAGAAATAAATGCTTCATACCAATGGTTCAATGTTTTCGCATAGTCAATCCCGATGTCGTGTAAGTCACGAATCATCATATTAGTATACTTTTTCAGGTGAGCGTTAAGCTGGTGCTGAGAAGGTAAAAATCCACCCGGAAAGATATATTTCTGAATAAAGTCGACACTATTTGAATAGCTGTCGTAACGTCTGTCATCAATGGTTATTGACTGAAGCAGCATTAGGCCGTCGTCTTTTAAAAGTGACGAGCATTTCTCAAAGAAATTTCCTAAAAATTGTTTGCCTACAGCTTCAATCATCTCGATAGACACGAGCTTATCGTACTTGCCTTCAAGTAGGCGATAATCCTTTTTCAGCAAAGTGATTTTGCTTTCAAGTCCTTCTCGGGCAATCCATTCTTTTGCCCATGCATGCTGCTCTTCTGAAATGGTAGTGGTCGTTACGCGGCAACCATAATGCTTAGCAGCATAGACGGCTAGCCCGCCCCAGCCCGTGCCAATCTCTAAAAGATGATCGGTTTCGCTAAGCTGTAACTTGTCGCAAATGGCTTTGAGCTTGTAATTTTGTGCATCATTGAGAGTTGCATTCGGATCTGGGTATATGGCTGACGAATACATCATTGTTGGGTCAAGGAAGCGGGTATAAAGCTTATTACCCAGATCGTAATGCGCCTCGATATTTTTCTTGGCTTGGTCCTTTGTATTTCGACGTGCAAAGTGTTGAATCTTGTTGATGGGCATAGTCACCCATTTAAATTTATTCTCCCATTCGTCAAGGGTAGATAAATTCCTAGCAAACACTCTTACCACGGCTGTTACGTCGTCACTGTCCCATAACCCATCCATGAATGCTTCTCCGGCGCCCACACTTCCGCCAAGCAATAAGCGTCGATAGGCTTGTACATCCTTGATATTTACCGTTGCTCGCAAATCGCTTTCGTCTGTGCCGAAACGCGCAACGACATCGCCGTTTTCTTGAATGGTTAAACTGCCAAAAGGCAGTTGTTTTAAGCATTGTAGGAATAGAGTTCTACACGCTTTATCTACAAAGGAGACCTCTGAGGTGGTCAGTAGTACAGATTCACCAAAAGACATTGTTATTGTTCCTGACTTTTTTCTGGGTGTGTATACAGTGGCGTTCGTTTAAGCAATAGTTTAAGCGCGTGCCAATAAATTCCAGCCACAGTTTTTATTGTCATACTGGGTATACGTTTAAGTGCCGCAGATAGATTCGCATTATCTAAAGTAAATTTAGTCAAATTTATCCCTGCACTGAACTCTTTGTCGTCTCTTACACAGTCCATCGCAAGTGACAGTCTAGCCGACGGCTGCGATATCGACCATTTGTAGGTCATATCCATTGGATTAAACGGGGAAACATGAAAAGCTTTTGGCGTATCGTCTTGAGTATCTAGATTTACAAGGTAGTGATGACGCTCATTCCACGGCGTGTTACTTACTTCGGCAAGCATATGTGTATACTTACCTTCGGCATTGCGTAGGTAATAGAAATTCACCGGGCTGAAATACAGCCCCCACATACGCAGTTGTCCCAGCATAAAGACATCGCCTTGAAGCGTCTTCCCTCCGTTTAACTCTGTCATTCTGTCTATTACTGCCTGACCTAGAGGTAAAGAGGGATCACCTAAATAGTCTTCACGCTTGAAACGCACTCTAGCCTTGTCGTATGCAGAGAAGCGTTTTAACGTACTGGACAAGGTTTCGAGTTCGTTGCTCTCAAGCTTTAGCCAAAATAAATAAATGTCATAGTCAAATTTATGCTGGGTAGGCTTAAACCGTTGGTGATAAACCTTGCCCTTGTAGATGGCACTTTCTATCACAGGGCTTCACCAAAGCGAGAACAAACATCAAGTGCGCTAGTTACGCCGTCTTCATGAAAACCGTTATACCAGTAGGCTCCACAAAAATGTAAGTTGTCTACGCCACAAATTTCATTTCTTCTTGCTTGGGCGTTGACCATGCTGGCACTGTATTGCGGATGTGCGTACTGATAGCTTCGAAGAATACTCTTTTGGTCTATTTCCGCAGTATTATTTAACGTTACACAGTAGGTGCTTTGTGCTTCAAGGCGTTGAAGAATATTCATGTTA
Organism: Alteromonas sp. CNT1-28; assembly: GCF_022348345.1. Classification (NCBI taxonomy): domain Bacteria; kingdom Pseudomonadati; phylum Pseudomonadota; class Gammaproteobacteria; order Alteromonadales; family Alteromonadaceae; genus Alteromonas; species Alteromonas sp. CNT1-28. Next base: position 73,016 of record NZ_JAKREZ010000011.1, read on the forward strand.
TAAGTGACAGAAGCGGGGCGGGCTTCCTCACTTGCGTCTTCTTTTAAGCTGTAATTCCAACTCGCCCAAGCTAATTTTCTTTTAGGCAGCTGTGAAATATCTTTGTGCATCACCACGTCGTTTTCTGCGTAAGGGATATTTCCAAGGATATCTCGATGCAGCGAAGTCGGTGAGTGAATCATTTTTAACGCTTGGTCACTGTGGCACGCAAATACCACATGATCATACATCGCAGCGTTGCCTGAAGAGTCGGTAACCTGCCACTTATCATCGCTTTTCGCTACCGACAGAACGGCCGTCGATAGTTTTATCTTAGACTCAAATGGTGCGATTAAAGGCGGAATGTATTGGCTTGACCCACCTTTAATTGTGTACCACTGAGGACGGTTGGTAATATTGAGCAAGCCATGGTTGTTGAAAAACTGCAAAAAGAACGTGAGTGGAAACTTTCTCGTTTGCTCTAAGCTGCTGGACCAAATTGCGGCGCACATAGGCAAAATATAATAACGTGCAAAGTCATCGCTTAGTTTTAATTCTCTAATGACGTCTTCTAACGTAAGTGAAGAAGTATCACGGTTTTCTGCGACCATCGCTTTACACGCTTTGTTAAACGTCAATATGTCTTTCACGATACGCCAGAATTTAGGCCTCAGAATATTACGCCGCTGTGCAAATAAACTGTTTAAGTTATTGCCGTTGTATTCGAGGTTTGCCTTTTTACTCATTACAGAGAAGCTCATCTCTGTTGGTTGATACTCAACATCTAACTGATTAATGAGCTTTATAAAGTTAGGGTAGGTCCAATCATTAAAAACGATAAAACCTGTATCGATATGGTGAGTTTCCCCATTGTCGCTTATTTTCTTCGTTGCAGTATGACCACCTATATAGTCATTTGCTTCGTACACTGTGATATCGTGCTGCCTATTTAGAAGGTGCGCGCAGGTCAAACCAGAAATACCTGTGCCAATGATGGCAATCTTATTGTTCATTCATCTTCTCTTATTGTTTTTCTCTCATTGCCAACGACAATCGCTTTTGCAGTGGGGTTGGCAGTATATGCATAAAGCGCAGAATAAAACCAAAGAACCGAGGGAAGAAAACTGTTTGTTTGTTGCCCTCTATTCCTTTAAGCATAGCGTTAGCGGCTTCTTCAGCGCTAATTTTCATTGGCATTTCAAAATCGTTTTTATCTGTGAGGGGCGTTTCTACAAATCCAGGAGACACCGCTTGCACTTTCACGCCTTTGTGGTGAAGGTCTACTTCTAATGATTTAGTAAAATAATGTAGGGCAGCTTTGCTCGCACCGTACGCTTGCGTTCGCGTAAAAGGAAGTAGGCGAGCCATGCTGTCAACAATCACAAGCTTGTCGCCTTGCTTAAGTCGTGGAAGAAGAGCGTCTACACAATGAACAACGCCAAAGAAATTAGGTTCAAATACGCGGCGAAACATGTCTGGCTCGAAGTCGTCGATATCTACATATTCGCAGGTACCAGCGTTGAGTACAGCAATGTCAAACTTAACCGTTGCTAGCGCCCGTCGAGTATCGTCAAGATCAGTGACATCGAACTGGCATGCGCTAATATTATTGTACTTACTGAGCTCGTTGAGTGTGTCTTCATTTCGACCACAGGCAATCACTTGATAACCGCTGTTTGCAGCCTTTATTGCTAATGCTTTACCAATACCCGATGTGGCGCCAGTAATTAGAATACTTTTCACTTTGCTAGCTTCCCTTTAATTTTTTTAACGACAAAACCTAGGATGGGTACGTGCTCATAGACCATTTCGCCCAAGTCGTAATAATCTTTGTGGTAAATAATGCTGTCATCGCTGACACCAAGTTGCGTGGTGCCATCTAGCGTAATTTGCTTATCACTATCTTTCAGCGTAAGGGTCATCGTCCAGTTTGCGATATGGGTAACCTTTGAATGACTTGATGGATGCTCTTTTGAGCCATTGGGCGAGCAAGTAAAAATGTCCGCAATGTCGAACTTACAGCTTTCGGCTTGCGTCAATAAGTTGGAAAAATAGCGTTTTACTTCATCAATGCCATGGTGTGTAGTGATTGGGTCGATAAACAGTATGTCGTCGGCATAGATATGTTCTAGGTCGTCTGGAGAAATTTGACATATGTCTGTGTAAATTTTACAAAAGCGTCCAATGACGTCCATGGCCTTTCCTTAACTCATAATTCAAAATCAGATTTGCATATCGGTAATGTCGACGCTTAAAAAAATTCGCGGTTATTTTCACGTTCAAATTGCAAGTCTCTGATATGAAATCTGTTAATGTTTTATTTAAAAACTAAATTACATTAATCGTCGTGCTAAAGATCATGTTTTTCCATTTATATGTGAAAAATTTTCCCATTCGATCCTAATTGTTCTCACTTGCGTAATTATTTTCGTGTTTTCGGAAGTGCTGAGTATGAGTGTAGAACGTTTTCCTTTATTTCCTTTATCTGCGCACCTTTTGCCGGAAGGTAGAATGGCATTGCGCATTTTTGAGCCACGATACGTGCGAATGGTTAAGCAGGCATGTGCTGAAAATAAAGGCTTTGTGATGTGTATGCTTAATGCTAACGGTGACAAAAATTTGAATGAGCATATTCATAAAATAGGTACTTATGCGCAGGTTGTTGACTTCGACATGCTCGATGATGGGTTGCTTGGCATAAAGGTTGCTGGTTCTCATTTAGTTGAGGTAAGTAGCATAGAAGTTGAAAAAGATGGTCTTCGTACCGGTAGTTGCAAGGTGTTAGAACCTTGGCAGTGCGACATGGCTCCTCAACAAATAGCGCCTATGGACGAGCGACTTAAAGAAATATTTGGAAATTACGAAGAGTTGGCATCGCTTTATGAATCACCAAAGTTTGATTGCCCTAATTGGGTATTAAATCGGTGGTTAGAATTATTGCCAGTAGACGGCTCGCAAAAACAGCACTTTTTAGCGCAAAGAGAATGTACCAGTTTACTGAACTATCTCTCTGCATTAATTGCTTAGTCGTTGAGTCGGTTAAAGACATTACAAATTCGTAATCCAATATTAGCGATTTTCGCATACGTTTTAAGTCATAACGCCGTAGAATGATACAATCAAAACGGAAAAGCGGACGAATCTTATGTTAGTTGGAATTCCTTTGGAACAAAGCAACAGCACAATCAAGCCTAAAGAGTGTGCAACTGAAATGTCTGATTACCTTGTCGCGGTTGCAGACACCCGATGTAAGCGCTCATTTGCAAGAGTGTTCAACTATTTCGCGCCTCGGCTGCGCTCTTACGCACTCAAACAGATGGGTAATGAGGCACTGGCCATGGAACTGGTACAAGATACTATGTCAAATGTGTGGCAGAAAGCGCATCTGTTCAATGCAGAAAAAGGTTCTCCGTCAACGTGGATTTTCACAATTGCGCGTAACATCCGCTTTGATATGCTTAGAAAGCTGCGGAATAGGAAAGAGGATGTTTGTTCTGACGATTTATGGCCAGTTTTATGCGAGCAAACAGCCGATGCAAACGAGGCGCCACTCGACGAACAAGTTACTTTAGAGCAGATTGGCCATTTGTTCGAATCATTACCTGTAAAACAAAAAGCAGTGGTTGAAGCTATTTATATTGATGGCAAGTCACAACAAGAAGTCTCCGATGAGCTTTCAATTCCATTAGGTACAGTAAAGTCGCGGACACGTTTGGCACTTCAACGATTAAAGGTCATGTTAAACGATAATGATTAGGTTTCACCCAAGTGCCCAGCAACTTAAAGATTTTGTTGAGGGCACATTGTCACCTGCTATATCACTGATGGTCTCTGCACATTGTGACATGTGTGAGAAATGTCAGCGTTTTGTTGAAATTGAAACGGAAAGTCTTGCTGCTCAAATGGTTTCGAACGCCAATTCAACGGCAAGCGACAGAGCTGAAATGTCGCTTCAGTTTGGTGACATGCTATCCCAAATTACGCAGCTCCCATCATCGAAACAAAATAATGCTTTGATGGAGCAGCCCACAGCGTATCGTGAGCCCGTAAAGAGGCGGGCGGCCTTGCAGACGCAGGCAAGTGCAAATACCATCGAGTTAGATGGAAGGGTATTCACTTTACCCAGAACGCTTCACCGCTACATCGATAAGACAGGTAACTGGTCAAGTTTGGTCGGAAAGCTGTGGCAGGCGCCAGTTGACCTTGGAAACCAAGGTGTTGCTAATTTTATCTTCATGGGAAGTGGCGGTAGTGTACCTGAGCACACGCACCGTGGAACGGAATATACATTAGTCATTGATGGTGAGTTCAGTGATGGGCTAAGTCGTTATGATACCGGCGACTTTATTTTTATGGATGGAGATAAGACGCACACGCCAAAATCCGAAGGTAAAGAAGGCTGCCTTGTATTTAGCATTGTCGATCAGCCATTGCACTTTACTTCGGGCCTTGCAAGATTGTTAAACCCTTTTAGTCACTTGTTTTTCCGCTAGTAATCTATCAAGCGAACGCAGTCAATATGTGACATCCAGATACAAAAAAACGCACAAATGTGCGTTTTTTTATTGGTTGCATAAAGCTCTAGCAAAACAGAATAGCCAAATCTAACTAATAAATTCGCTGTCAGGGTAGTTAAGCTTTAGTGTCTTCATCGCATTGTTACGCAATTCATCTAGGCCAAGCTGCTCGTAACTTGAAACCATAATTTCGAGTGCTTGTTGCACTTGAGTGGTATTCGGGAAGTGCTCTATAACATAGCGACCACGGTTTGCTGCAGCGACATAAGCCTGGCGTCTCATGTAGAAACGTGCAATAGCGATTTCATAGCGAGCCAAGCGGTCTTTAATATGAACCATGCGCTGTTTCGCATCTGCGGCATATTTGCTATCTGGATATTGTTGAATCAGTCTGCGGAAATCTTCAAACGCAGCACGAGACTTCGACGGGTCTCTATCCGTACGGTCAATATTCATTAACTCTTGGAAAAGGTTGCTATCTGATTCCATGTTAGTTAATCCACGCATGTAATACGCGTAATCAACATCTGAATGGTTTGGATTCAGACGAATAAATCTGTCGATAGTGGCAAGCGTTTCTTCGTTTTTACCTGACTTATAATAGCTATAAATAAGGTCTAGCTGTACCTGGTGGGATAGGGGACCGAACGGGTAGCGCGAATCTAGCGCGCTTAACGTTTGTGCTGCAGCGCTGAAGTTACCTACTTCCATGCTCTGCTTTGCTCTGTCGTACAGTTGCTGCGCACCCATGTTAGCTAATACGGCTTTTTCTTCATTATCTGAAGAGCTACATCCTGCGACAGATACCATAGCACCCAATAAAACGGGGGCCAGTAGACGAAATGATTTCATAATAATTCTATTTTCCTGCTAAACAGTTTTAATACTTCGCTGTCTAAGCTCATGTGTTAAACAACAACACTTTAATTGCATTCTAACGTACTAACGATGAGAAAAACCATACAAAAACGTAAACAAGGCAGTGTACAGCGTGAATACTTGTTATAATACCCTTTTTTAGACGTAATCAATGGTGTTATGACACAGTCGCCGAACACAATACAATTAGAAGCTTCAACGGAAGCTGCGCATTTTGGTTTACGGTTAGATCAGGTTTTGGCTGATTTGTTCCCTGAATATTCTCGTTCTAAGTTAAAAACTTGGATCCAAGATGGGAATGTTGCTGTAAACGGTGAAGTAATCACCGTGCCTCGCCACAAAATGCAAATGGATGAACTTGTTACTGTACAGGCCGAAATGGATGTACAAGTAACGAGCGAAGCGCAAGACATCGCGTTAAACATTGTTTATGAAGATGAACACATCCTAGTCATAAACAAACCAGCAGATTTGGTTGTGCATCCAGGTGCAGGGAACCCAAGCGGTACCGTGCTAAATGCCTTGTTAAATCATTGTCCAGAGATAGACAAAGTTCCACGTGCGGGCATTGTCCATCGCCTTGACAAAGACACGACGGGGTTAATGGTAGTAGCAAAAACAATTCCTGCTCAAACGCATCTTGTTGACCAACTTCAACGTCGGGAAATGAGTCGTGAATACGAAGCCGTTGCCTTAGGTACGATGGTCGCTGGTGGTATTGTAGATGCGCCTATTGGTAGACACGCAACAAAACGTACGCATATGGCAGTACGTGAAATGGGCAAACCAGCGGTCACTCATTTTCGTGTTATCGAAAAATTTCGCGCATACACGCACCTGCGTTTGAAGCTTGAAACTGGCCGTACGCACCAAATCCGCGTACACATGGCCCACATTAAGCATCCTTTGCTTGGCGACCAAGTTTATGGCGGGCGTCCTCGTCTTCCTAAAGGGGCGTCAGAAGAATTTATCGCTGCGCTTCGCGGATTCCAACGTCAGGCGTTGCACGCCGCACAGCTCTCGCTGTTTCACCCTGAAACGGAAGAGTGGATGACGTGGAAAGCTCCCCTACCTCAAGATATGCAGGACTTGCTTAAAGCCGTGAAAAAGGACACCGCGGACAATCCACAAGATATGCTTTAATGAGTAAGGCGAACTTATGACATTGTCAGCTGCGAATTCACCTATTTCATCCACGCTGGATTTGATTACGCCAGCGTGGTCATGTCCCGCAAATGTTGTTGCATACACAACGACAAGAATGGGAGGTACAAGCATAGGTGATTTTGCAGGTTTGAACGTTGGCGCCCACGTGGGGGACGACCTCCTACTAGTGAAAGCCAATAGAAGCCTAATTCCACATAGTGAAAAGATCACATGGTTGGAGCAAGTGCACGGCAAGCGCGTGGTGTCATTGCCGAGCGCAGATACCACCGCTGATGCGTCGTATTCTTCTTCAATATCGCATTTTTGTGCGGTAATGACCGCAGACTGCGTGCCCATTTTATTGTGTGATGAAAGCGGTCAAGAAGTGGCGGCAGTACATGCTGGTTGGAAAGGTCTCGATACTAACATTATCGGAAGTGCAGTTTCACACTTTGGCAGCGACGCAAAAAAACTCATCGCTTGGGTTGGTCCTGCAATCAGCGGGCCCTGCTACGAAGTTGATGCACAGTTGGCGAGTAAGTTTCGCCATATAGACGGTGCCATTGCCAATAGCTCTGATAGAGGGAAGTACTTATTAGATCTACCTCTAGTGGCACAGGTGCAATTGCAGCAAGCTGGCGTTGAGAGTATTACACAAAGTAACTTGTGTACTTACACTGACGAACAGCGTTTTTACTCCCATCGAAGAGCTACGCATCAAAACAAGCGCACGACTGGGCGTATAGTTAGCGTAATAGGCCTGCTTTAAATTGTTTCGAAAAAAGGCGGCAGTTTTAGTCTGATCACACAGTTGCGCTAGATCAAACTTCATACATTATTTGTTATCTTTTTGGCTAACTTTTTAATCTCATACTTGAATCGCAATTGAGCAGCCTACATAACTAGAACATAAAGAATACCATTCCGCATAGATCATTACCCACTCAGCGAGAGTTAAAATGTTCGTAATCGCGGCGTGTTAACGCAGGTATAGTTGTTCATTAATTAGGTTGAGGTTATGAGATTAGATAGATTTACCAGTAAATTTCAGCTCGCAATATCCGATGCTCAATCACTCGCATTGGGGCGAGATCATCAATACATTGAACCTGTCCATTTAATGACTGCCATGCTAAATCAGCAAGGCGGGTCAGTACGCCCTTTGCTTGACCAAGCAAACATCAATGTAAATGCGCTACGCTCAGCACTGAGCCAAGCTATTGAGCGCCTACCTCGTATTGAAGGCATTGGGGGAGATGTTCAATTAAGTAAAGACAGCGGCATTTTGCTAAATCTTTGTGACAAGATAGCGCAGCAACGAAAAGACGAATACATCACTTCAGAAATCTTTGTTCTAGCGGCGCTACAAGATAAAGGGCGCTTGGGGGAAATCCTCAAAAGCCTGAATATCACTAAAGAAGCTATTGAAAGCGCAATAGACGACATGCGTGGTGGCCAGAAGGTCACGGATCCTAATGCTGAAGATGTACGTCAAGCGCTTGAAAAATACACGACAGATTTAACCGAGCGAGCAGAACAAGGCAAGCTCGACCCGGTCATTGGTCGAGACGATGAGATTCGCCGAACTGTTCAAGTACTGCAGCGTCGAACCAAAAACAACCCAGTACTCATTGGTGAGCCGGGTGTGGGTAAAACGGCTATTGTTGAAGGGTTGGCTCAGCGCATCATTAATGGCGAAGTGCCTGAGGGCTTAAAGAACAAGCGTGTTCTTGCCCTTGATATGGGCGCGTTAGTGGCGGGAGCTAAATATCGCGGTGAGTTTGAAGAACGCCTTAAAGCAGTGCTTAATGAGCTGGCCAAAGAAGAAGGCCGCGTGATCTTATTCGTTGACGAACTGCACACCATGGTAGGTGCAGGGAAGGGCGATGGAGCGATGGATGCAGGTAATATGCTTAAACCTGCGTTAGCCCGTGGTGAACTTCACTGCGTTGGTGCTACAACACTGGATGAATATCGTCAGTACATTGAAAAAGACGCAGCACTTGAACGTCGTTTCCAAAAGGTATTAGTTGAAGAACCAAGCGTTGAAGACACTATTGCTATTCTGCGTGGCTTAAAAGAGCGCTATGAGCTCCATCACTCGGTAGATATTACTGATCCCGCTATCGTTGCAGCGGCAAGTTTGTCGCATCGTTATATTAGCGACCGCCAATTGCCAGACAAAGCCATTGATCTTATAGACGAGGCTGCGTCTAGCATTCGATTACAAATAGACTCCAAGCCCGAAGAGATGGATCGTCTTGAGCGTCGTATCATCCAGCTAAAATTGGAAGAGCAAGCTCTGGCCAAAGAAACAGATGATGCGAGTCATAAGCGACTTGAGATGATTGAGTTAGAGCGTGAGCAAGCGGAAACCAAGTACGCAGAGCTTGAGAAAGTGTGGCTGGATGAGAAAGACGCTATGCAGGGCACTCAAACCATTAAAGGGGAGCTTGAGCAGGCTAAACTTGACTTGGAGATAGCGCGACGTGCATCTGATTTGAATCGTATGTCGGAACTTCAGTACGGCCGTATTCCAGAGCTTGAAGCAAAGTTAGAGCAAGCGGCTGAAAACGAAACTCGCGAGACGACGTTACTTAAAAATAAAGTGACGGACGTTGAAATTGCAGATGTGCTTTCGCGATGGACGGGTATACCTGTAGCGCGAATGCTTGAGGGCGAGCGTGAGAAGTTGTTGCGTATGGAAGACGTACTTCACAAACGGGTTGTTGGACAAGAAGAAGCGGTTGAAGCGGTTTCAAACGCAATTCGCCGTTCACGTGCTGGGCTTGCGGATCCAAACCGACCTATTGGCTCATTCTTATTTTTAGGGCCAACTGGCGTGGGCAAAACTGAGCTCTGCAAAGCCTTGGCAGGCTTTATGTTCGATACTGAAGATGCCATGGTGCGTATTGATATGTCAGAGTTTATGGAAAAACATTCGGTAGCACGCTTAGTGGGTGCACCTCCTGGCTATGTTGGCTACGAGGAAGGTGGCTACTTAACCGAAGCGGTGCGTCGCAAGCCATACTCGGTCATTTTGTTGGACGAGGTTGAAAAGGCACATCCAGATGTATTCAATATTCTGCTTCAAGTACTAGATGACGGCCGGTTGACTGACGGACAAGGACGTACTGTAGATTTTAAAAATACCGTTGTGATCATGACGTCCAACTTAGGTTCAGATATCATTCAAGATAAGCACAACGAAAGTCAGTATGACGATATGAAAGCGTCGGTAATGAGTATTGTAGGGCAACACTTCAGACCGGAGTTCATCAACCGCGTCGATGATATTGTGGTATTCCATCCATTAGGGAAGGAGCAAATTAAATCTATTGCTAAAATTCAGCTTGCCTCGCTTCGCGCTAGGCTCGCAGAAAAAGGATATAAGCTTACTCTGTCTGCTGCGGCTATGGATAAATTGGCGGACGCGGGTTTCGATCCAGTGTTTGGCGCACGTCCGCTTAAGCGAGCGATACAAGTGCAGGTGGAAAATCCACTCGCGCATCAATTACTCGCTGGCGAATTAATACCAGAATCAACCATTCGTATTGATGCAGATGACAGCGGACTTTTCGTTGTCAGCAATTAAAACCAAAGGCACTGGAGACAGTGCCTTTTTTATTGCCAGTAGATTCCGCGAAAGACCTTTATTCGGCAGCTTCATAACAAGAAACAATTTACTAAAAAGCCACTGGTCGAATAGCGACAGACTACGCTTACCTGTTTAATTAATTTTCTTAATACAGCTAATTAATTTTCTTGATTTAATAATGATAACGATTATCATTAACTTGTTATTGAGAGGGTTAAGAGGTTGCGATGCAGTTATATAATTCAAACGAAGCGGTAGTTTCTGCGCGCTCAATGCCCCGAGATATAGCTATGCTTTGTGCGCATTTCATATTTTGCATAATTGTGAGCGCAGTCGGTGCCATCGGTACTGGTTTTGCCGTATTTGCATTGAGTGTAAATCAAGCGACATTCTCGCCTGCAGATACTATAATGTCTGCACTTACCGTGTTTTCTCTGTCTTTATGTTTAAGTTGGTTTTCGCAAAGTTGGGGTAAGACACTTCAATCAATATCATTACTTTCACTTATCGTGTTAGCAACAAGTAGCCTTTTATTATTTTTCTATTGAGCAATTTATGCTCAACAATCTTCATCTCCTTACACAATCAACATTCAAAAAGTAAACCTCTGATTATGCGAATTTAGGAAAAAGTTAATAGTCTAAACTCGGTTTATCCTCTAAGCACGAACGAATACATTATCCGCCCGTTAACGACATGTTAAATAGTTTCAGCTATTAGGACGAATAATGAAAACAATCAATAAATACACCCTACGCTTATCTGCTTGTGCATTAGCGCTAATTCTTAACCCTTCTCACGGCATAGAGTTGTTCAACGGGAAGGTCGGTAACGAACACGTTAAGGTTAGTGTTGGAGGTTATGCCAAAGTAGATGTCAGGCATGTTGAAGGGGATATTGCTTATCAGGATTATTGGATTGGTAATTTTCCTGGCGGGGAAGCAATAGAGACATCACACACAGGTTTCAATGTAGGAGAGTCACGCTTAAATATGGGCGTTTCTATAGGGGAGGTGAGTACTTTTATAGAGGTCGATATGTATGGCGGAGGGGGCAACGAAGCGGTAAGTAACTCTACCAACTTGCGATTACGCCACTTCTTCATCACCTATAAGAACTGGAGTGCGGGTCAAAACTGGAGCACCTTTATGCCGCTTCACGTTATTCCTGAGTCGTTAGATTTTGGTGGTCCTCATGTAGGAGAAGTGTTTGCAAGGCAAGTTCAGGTTAGATACACCTCAGGAAACTGGCAATTTGCCATCGAAAGCCCAGAGACCATTGGGGATGGTGATACCGACGCACCTGCCAATGCCGTAGGGCTTACAGGTGTAGCCGCCGACCCTGACGAGTCTACGCCCGACTTTGTTGTACGATACAATTTAGATAGTCAATATGGGCAATATGCTTTCGGCTCTGTAATACGACTTGTCGATCAAGGTGGGGTTGAAGAAGTTACAGCAGCAGTAAATATCGCAGGCAAAATACCACTTTTTACTAAAGACGATCTACGTTTTCAATTAACAGCGGGTAAGCCAGGTCGGTATGCTGCGGCCGGCATGACCGCTGATGTTGTTGAGGATCCTGCAACACAAACATTGGAAACGGAAAGTACACTGGCTTATACCGTAGCGTATCGCCACTTTTGGAGCGAATCCCTCCGCAGCACTGTATTTTATGGAGCAGCTGAAACAGATATTTTGGGGCGCAAACGTTCGCACTGGGCGGTGAATGTTATTGATACGGTAGCGCCGCGGCTTGATGTTGGCCTAGAGTTCGGAGGTTATTCTATCAATGATGAGAACATAGACAGCATTGGCTCGAATTACATCCAAGCGTCAGCTAAGTTCGCGTTTTAAGATAGCTTTAATTATGTTTAGCGCCAAATTTTTGTTGTAAACCGAGGTTACTTCGATGTTTATCAATAAAAATAGGCGCTTCTATTGCTAAACGCCTCTTGAAGGTAGTTGACCAGTAACTTTAGCTTTTTGTCAGGCTGACGCGAACGAGGATAAACGGCATAAATACCCATAGTCTTAGTTACGTACTCGACAAGTAAAGGCGAAAGCGCCCCATCTTTGATATCTTCATGCACTAATGCCTTGGGAAGAAATGCTACCCCCACACCTGCAATAGCGGCTTGCCTTAACGCATCCAAGTTATTTGACTGTATTCGCCCGCCAATTTGAACGTTATGAAGCTCTCCTTCAATATGAAACGGCCAGAAGTCTGGGCCAGTGCTATCGTACTTGTAAATTAAACAATTATGTTCAGTTAAATCGTCAGGATGATTTGGGCGGCTTTTATTTTTAAGATATGTGGAGCTTGCGCATACTATCCATTTTGAATCTATAAGGCGCTTAGCAATAAGAGAGGAGTCCTCAAGATGTGCTGTACGAATGGCGAGATCGTAACCTTCTTCAATGATATTGGTGACGCGGTTGGTAATTGCAAGCTCTACATCCACCTCTTCGTGTAAATTGCAAAACTCGGCAATGGCGCGATTTAAGACCAGTTTTGCCGATACATTGGGCATAGTAATTCGGATTTTTCCACGCACTTCATCACTATAACCACTGACAGCATCTTCTGCGTCTTGAATGGCTAAATTAGCGATTCTCGCCTTATTGTAGAGTGTTCTTCCTGCATCAGTTAAATTGAGCTTTCGTGTAGAGCGGTAAAGCAATTGAACGTTCAAATCTGACTCTAATCGTGCGATACGCTTACTTACTACGGAATTAGTTAGGTTGAGTTTTTGAGCGACCTTTGAAAAAGAGCCTTCATCAACTACGTTTACAAAAAGGATAATATCGTCTGCTTTTGCCACTATTAGTCCAAAAATGGAAATAAACTTTGTCTTTAATTCATATATATCAACACGTGGGAAATTAGTACAGTCGCATATCTCAATTTTAACCCTGCATTAACATCGATTTTCTAACGTTAGAAAATCGAATAATCAACTAATTATAATAAGAGGAAAACTCATGAATGAGATAACCCTTGGATTATTAGCATTGCTACCTATAACGCTTTCAGCAGTGCTGCTATTGGGTTTACAGTGGTCTGCGAAAAGAGCAATGCCAGTTGTATTAGCAAGTACAGCACTTATGGCACTTTTAGCATGGGATATGTCGGCAGTACGGGTGGGCGCTTCAATTCTACAAGGCTTAGTGATTACAGTATCTGTTTTGTGGATTGTATTTGGTGCAATTTTTCTGCTCAACACATTGAAATATACTGGAGCAATTGATGTTATCCGCCAGGGTTTCACCAACATTTCACCTGATAGAAGAGTCCAGGCAATAATCATTGCTTGGTGCTTCGGAACTTTTATTGAAGGTGCTTCTGGTTTTGGCACGCCGGCCGCTATAGCGGCTCCTTTGCTTGTTGCCATCGGTTTTCCAGCATTGGCTGCCGTACTTATTGGTATGATGATCCAAAGCACACCCGTCTCTTTTGGCGCAGTGGGAACGCCTATAGTCATTGGTGTAAACAAAGGCTTAGACGGCCAAGCGATCAGTCAGACTTTGCAGGCTCAAGGCTGGCAATGGGAGCAGTTTATTCAACTAATCACCTCTGAAGTGGCAATTATCCACGGAATTATTGGCTCATTTATGCCAGTTTTAATGGCTGTAATGCTCACTCGCTTTTTTGGCTCCAATAAGTCTTGGCGCGAAGGGTTACAAATTCTACCTTTCGCCTTATTCGCAGGCGTCAGCTTTACCATTCCTTACGTATTTACCGGCATTGTATTAGGCCCTGAATTTCCATCGTTGATTGGAGGATTGGTGAGCTTGGCAGTGGTTGTTACTGCGGCTAAAAATGGTTTCTTGATGCCTAAAACAACATGGGATTTCCCGCCGAAAGCGTCATGGGACAAAGGTTGGCTGGGTAATTTGGAAATAAAAGCAGACGACATAACGTCACAAAAGGCCATGCATTGGGTTACAGCTTGGGTCCCTTATTTAGTTGTTGCACTTTTGCTCGTTATATCCAGAGTGTTTCCAACAATAAAAGAATTTACTACGTCGCTGACACTCTCATTTGACAACATACTGGGTGAAACGGGTGTAAGTGCATCAATCAGTCCGCTATATCTTCCTGGTGGGTTGTTGTTAATAGGTGCATTGGTCGCAGTAATCATTCAAAGTAAAAAGGTATCCAAGGGAGAAGTGTTGTTTAAGGCTTTCAATGATTCCAGCAAAACGTTGCTAAGTGCTGGTTTTGTATTGATGTTCACAATTCCTATGGTTAGGCTTTTTATAAATTCAGGTGTGAATGGCGCCGACATCGTCAGTATGCCGATAGCTGGCGCGCAATTGTTCGCCAATATGTTTGGCGGAGCTTTCCCATTAATTAGCCCTACTATTGGTGCATTAGGTGCATTTATCGCAGGCTCGAATACAGTATCAAATATGATGTTCAGCCAGTTTCAGTTCGAAGCAGCACTAAGCCTTCAATTGTCACCTGCACTAATTATCGCAGCGCAAGCCGTTGGGGCGGCTGCCGGAAATATGATTGCAATACACAATGTTGTAGCTGCGTCGGCAACAGTAGGATTAATGGGGCAAGAGGGAGCTACTTTAAGAAAGACTGTTATCCCAACTATATATTACGTTGCATTTGCAGGTATTTTAGTATGGTTGGGGGTTTATGTGTTTGACGTCGGCGGTCCATTAGTCGGCACAAACTAATTTTTTAATACGCATTGCACTGTTCTAAGGAGTTATACATGCAAACAACCCCAATTATTGACGCTTTTAAACGCGTACTCGGGGAAAGCAATCTTGCCGTAGGAACGCGCCAAACTGAGCACTATCGCAAGGGGTGGCGGTCAGGCGAGGGCGAAGCATTGGCTGTACTTTTTCCACATACGCTAATGCAATATTGGGAAGTGCTAAAGGTTTGCGTTGAATATAACTGCATCATTATTATGCAGGCCGCGAAAACCGGCTTGACCGAAGGCTCAACGCCAAGTGGAAGCGACTACGATAGACCAGTGGTGGTTATAAATACGTTAGCAATGGACGATATTGTTCTGGTTAACGACGGAACTCAAGTATTGAGCTTTCCAGGAGCAACACTGTTCAAACTTGAAAAGGCGCTAAAGCCACTCGGACGTGCGCCTCACTCTGTAATTGGTTCGTCGTGTCTAGGTGCGTCTATTGTCGGTGGTGTTGCAAACAACTCAGGTGGGGCACTTGTCAAAAGGGGACCTGCCTATACTGAGTTATCGCTGTTCGCTCAGGTGGATACAAACGGAGAGCTAAAGCTTGTTAATCACCTAGGGATAGATTTAGGCGACACGCCAGAAGAAATTATCGGAAACCTTTCTTCTGGCAACTTTCCAAAATCTCTACCTGAAACCAGTATGAAAGCGTCGGCAAGTGATTATGAATACATCGTTAGAGACGTAAATGCTGATACGCCGAGCCGCTTTAATGCCGATCCAACACGGCTTTACGAAGCCAGTGGATGCGCAGGTAAAATTGCTGTTTTCGCGGTGCGCTTAGACACATTCGAAGTGCCTAATAACGAACAAACGTTTTATATCGGTACGAATGATGCCTCTGTACTTACTCGTATTCGCAGAGACATACTGACTCAATGTAAAAACGTTCCTGAGGTGGGTGAATATCTTCATAGAGAAATGTTCGATATTGCAGATGTTTACGGAAAAGATACCATCATAAGTATTCAGCGTTTGGGAACTGACTCGCTACCTAAAATGTTTGCACTCAAAGGGCGGGTGGATGCCGTGCTCAACAAGTTACCTCTGCTTCCTCCTTACCTAAGCGATAGATTGATGCAGTTCGGTAGTAAGTTCTTTTCTGACCAAATACCCTCGAGTATAAGAACTTACCGCGACAAGTACGAGCATCATCTAATCCTTAAAATGAGCGATGGTGGCATCGAAGAGGTTAAAACGCTTTTGGCCAAGCTGTTTAACGAAGAGAAGCTAGATGGTGACTACATTACTTGTAATGAAGAAGAAGCGTCTAAGGCGTTTTTATTACGTTTTGCTGCAGCTGGCGCCGCGGTTCGCTATCAAACGTTACACCATAAGCAAGTAGGAGACATCTTAGCATTGGACATCGCATTGCGCCGCAATGATGATTTATGGGTAGAGAACCTGCCTGAGCACATCGCCAAACACGTTGAAAAATCACTTTATTATGGACATTTCTTCTGCCATGTCTTTCATCAAGATTACATACTTAAAAAAGGCAGCGACGCCAAAAAAGTAAAAGCAGATATGTTGGCACTATTAGACAGTCGTGGCGCTAAGTATCCGGCTGAACACAATGTAGGTCATTTGTATAAAGCCGAAAGTAACTTGCAGAAATTTTACAAAGACTTAGATCCAACCAATACGTTTAACCCTGGTATTGGCAAAATGGAAAAGCACAAACGCAACTGTTCGTGCTGTCTTTAGTTGAATTAATCTCTACTTAATCCGAGCGAGAGCCTTAAAGGCTCTCCAATAATGCTCTTGCTTGCGGGCGCTTAAAGAAGGGACGCTCTACACTTACTGCATATTCTAGCTCTTTCTTCGCCTCTTCAATTCTATTGAGCTTGGCTAGCGTGTAGCCCAGATGATAGCGGATATTTGGGTCGTTGGCGTCTCTGGCGAACGCATCCCTCAGCATTTTAAGGCTGCCTTCATAGTCTCCATGTAGCGCTTTGATGTGACCGTAGGTATCCAATATTTTTGCTGAGTTTGGTTGAAGCTCGTAGGCCTGACGTGCATAGTTTTTTGCAGTGACTAGCGATTCCTCTATATGCATGATCGCTAGGCGATTGTAAGCCTCAGCAGGGTTGAGTAAGTTTGGTTGCTCAACAAGCTCCTTGTAAAGCGCTATCGACTCATCGAACTCTTGAATGAAGAATAAGTATTGCGCCAACAGGTTTTTTGCCAGCAGATTGTTTTCATTCTCGCTCACCAGTTTTCTTGCCGTATTCAAGAATACATCGACGAACTGATCGTTCAGTGCGTAGTTGTAAATGGCAACAAAAGCCTGTGCAAAAGTAGCGTCTACATCTAACGCTTTTTCGAACTCTTTGATAGCACGTTCACTGTTTCCCTTATTTGCTGCCAATCGGCCTTTCAAGAAATAATAAACCGGATTTTGTTGTTGGTTTGCGGGAATGGTTGTTAGCAATGATTGTGCTTTGTCGTTGTTTTGCATGTCGAGCAGTAGGCTCACATAGCGCAACGTGACAAACGTACTTGTATTCGCTATTTCATACGCTCGGGCCATGGCGTCTAAGGCGTTTTCATCATTATCAACTCTTCGAGCTTGATCAGCATATGCGATAAGCTTGCCGGCATCGTCATTGATAAAATTCCTCACAATACTTAGCGTTTTTTCTGCATCGGCACGTTGACCTGCTTCTAACTGAAGCGCTGCTTTTCGAAGGAGATAATCGGCGTTGTCGAAATCGTCTTTGATTAAGAGGTCTAAGTGATAGAGCGCATTTTTTGTGTCGCCTTGTTGTTGATACAAAGATGAAACGCGCTCTCTCGCTCCAGTATTTGAAGGCGTGAGCGTCAATATATCGAGATAAATTTGCTTAGCTTCTTCTAGATTTCCTGCTTTGCTTAAATTGAACGCTTTCAGCATCAGCGTTTCATTATGTTGGGGAGACAGAGCAAGTAACTCTTCTACTAGCAGGTTAGATTTATCGACATTTCCTAAACGGCTTTCCGTGGCTGCTAAATTGAATTTCGCAGGGAAAAGCGTCGGGTTTTGCGCTAGCGCTTTTTCTATGTTGACCATGGCTTCTTCTAATCGACCCTGTCTAATCAATATACCGGCTTTAAGATTGAAAACTTCTGCTTCGTTTGGAAACAAAGCGCTTAGTAAGTCAGCGCCTTTTAATGCATTCTTAAACTGCTGAGCTTGTAAATTCATCAATGAATAAGTGAAAAGAAAGCCGGCATTATCCTTGTAGGTAGATAAGTTCTTTTCAAGAATCGATAGCGCTTCATCTTGCTTACCTCTAGCAGCCATTAATTTAATCTTAAATAGCTGGAGCTTGTTTTCATTCGGGTATTTATATTCAAGATTTTGCAAAAGTCGCTCGGCTTTAAACGCTTTGTTTTGGCGAATAAATAAGTCACCTAAAAGCAGTGCTGAGTCTGGGTCTTCCATTAACGCATCCTGATGACGTTCAAGCAGGGCAAGGGCCTGCTTATCTTGTTGAGTCGCCATGTAAACTTGGCTCAACATCAATACCGCCTGTAAGTCATCAGGCTCTTGTTGCAGATAAGCGTTAAAATCTTTCGCGGCTGTCTCCATGTTGTTATTAAAGAAGTTAGTTAAACCACTTATGTAAAGCAACATGGGCTGTGAGGTAATAAGCTCAGGATCCAGTTGAGCCATGAAGTCGTTAAGTTCTTTTAGTTTTTCGTTATCGATAGCTTGCTGGTTGTCTCTGCTTTGTAACCAGCTATTAAGTAAAATGGCGAGCGGATCATTGGGTGTATCTTGGATTATCTCATCTACGAACAGTTTTGCCGTGTCGTAGTCTTTCGCTTCTAAATACAAATCAACAAGATTCCGTAATGCAATGGGATCGTCTCGATTAAAAGTCAGCGCTTTCTGTAAGTGTGCGGTTGCAGCGTCTGTATCACCCTGTCGGTATGCGAGTTGCCCCTTCAATCGCCATGTTATTGCATTTTCTGGTTCTAACGACATAGCTTTATTTATAAGCGAGGTCGCTTTGGATAAATTTTCATTTTGAAGAGCTATGGAGGCTAAGCCATTTATTGCAGGTACAAAATTAGGCGTGCGTGAAACAATTGTATTGTAATCACGTAGGGCACACGACTCGTCTTGCAGTCTAATACATGCAGTTGCACGTATCATCAGCCACTCGCGCTCAGCATCACCTGACAGTTTGTTTAGATCAGAGAAGTCTACAATTTCTTGGTACCTGTTCAAAAACAACCAAGTGTTGCCGAGAGGCTCTGCCAGAAGGTTGATATCTGCACCCATTTCCAACGCTTCTACAAACTCCATTTCTGCTGCAGTTAAGTAGCCATTAATAAGCAGTATTTCTCCCATTAGGATTTTTGCAGCAAGGTTTTCAGGATCTTTTTGTAAGCTGTTTTTAAGGTGGATATAGGCTTCGTCGTATTCGTTTTGATTAAACGCGGTCAGTGCTTTTTCGTAGTCTTCTGACGTAGAAGCAAAACTGTTAAAAGCGATTAATGATGAGGCAACTGCAGAGACAATAGTGCGTTGTACAACACGCTTTTTATTATTAAAAAAATCCATATATACCTTCGAAACTTAGCCTAGCCGCTGGCTTAAAAATAGCATAAAAAAAGGTGGCCTAAGCCACCTTCTAAAGATACGTGTTTTCTATGCGTTTTTAAACAATTAAACGCGGCGCTTACGTCTATAAAGAACAAGACCTAAACCCAACCCCATCAGTGCTAGGGCGCCAGGCTCACTAACTTCTGCGGTTGGTTGAGTCATTGACACACCAATGGAAGACAGTTTTAATTGTACGCTGTTAAAGTTACTCTTAGCGTTATCGTCGAAAATGGTATTGTATGCACCTATTAACCAGTATTTTGCACTACCAGTTAGCTTTGTAAATGTTGATTCGTACAAACCGTTTGAGCCTTTTGAACCTACGCCATAGTGACCTAGTGTATTCTCAACAATAGCGCTTGTAACAGTGTTCCAAGTTGAGTTGGCTCCGCTCTCAAATGCCGCAATACTATTAAGACCCGCAACAGTAACTTCTTTACTATCATTGTCGCCGACTACCCAAGTGAAGGCTGCATTTTCAAGAGTCACTGACTCGCTAAATGACAGTAAGAACATATCAAAATCTCTGCCACCGCCGTCACCGCTATTATCAACTGCGTGACTATCACCTCCCCAAGAATAATCACTATTTTTAATTCCGTAGCCAACGTGTCTATTTGCTAAAGTACAACCATTATTACCAAGCGTACAGTTCCACCAACCTTGAATATTGCCCTGGGCAAGTTTGTCGTCGGCGTGTCCTGCAGAGTTTGACCAAGCAGTGATTCCTACATCAACTGTAACGCCGTTGATCTCGATTGAGGTATTGCTGTTTTGCGCATTGGTCGTTTGTGAGTAATTAGCGCTGCCATTAGAATTGGCGAGTGTGTATTGTGCATCATACTTTGCACTGTTGAGGCTTGAATCTGTAGCGAAAACTGATGAACTAACAGCAAGTAATAGTATTGTCAGCGATGTAGAAAACTTCATATTTTGAACTACCCAAAAAGCAAAATTAGATGATTATTTCTAATTTTATGCTTATTTCGTGCCAGTTTGTTTAAGTTTCTGATTTTTAAGTTAATGTTATAATTTGAAAAGGGGCGATATGAGAGAGGGTAAAAAAAACTGACAGATTTTCCAACCTGTCAGTGATCTAAAGTCTAATTTCTTCAAATGGATTTTTTGCGACGCCACATCACGAGAAGTGAACAAGCCATGAGTAACCCAATGGTGCCAGGTTCAGAAACTTCTGTTGGCGTTGGCGTACCGGCAGACTCTGTTACAGAGAAGCCAACATTAGCAAGCTTAAAGGCATCATTACCTACATGGCCGCCAATATTTCCGAATACGGTGTTATAAGCGCCAACCAACCAATATTGAGCGGACTCAGTGAAAGTAAAGTCAGCGCGGTGATCTAAATATTCACAGTTTTCAATATCAAATGAGGCTGAAGTTAAGGCGTTAGCGACAATATCGCTCCACGTGTTAACACCTGAGGTTAGTTTCGAAGTATTACTTAGTGCTGCAACAGATACTTGGCTGTCGCTGCCACTGTAAAGCCATGAAAAACTTGCGCCCGTTAGTGTCACCGCAGAGTCGAAAGATAACAACACGAAGTCATAGTCACGTTCTACGTTAGTCATACCACTATAATAAGCGTTCGCGCTACCTTGAGAGTAATAGTTGATATTGTCAATAGCGTGGTCAGCGTCGCCACGATAGTATGCTTCATCATTGTTTGTTATGCCGTAAGCCCATTTATCTGAGATCTTTTCTAACTTGGCGCCAACGACTGTTTCGCCGGTAACCCCTTGTGTGTCAGAAAAGGCGGACATATTAATATTTAATCCGTCTATTTGAACAAAGGAATTATTCGTCTGATTGGTTTGTGTCACTTTGTCATCGACTAGATCGTAGGTGTATTCTCCCAACGGAGAGTTACATACTTTGCTTTGTTCGTTGCTTAGGCTCGATGACCCACAGTGAGAATAACTTTGCTTTTTATAGTAGGTAGCGAATGCTGAATTAGCACTCAGGGTAGATAGCAAAGCTGTGGAAAGTAATAGTACAGTTTGCAAAGAAAACGTTTTTTGTAGCGTTCGCATAATTGCTTTCCTATATATGAAGCGCAAAGCACTTCAAGTACACGCCGAGTGATGTGTGCGCACATTATGCGAACACAAACTTGGTAGTACCTAATTTCAACATGGACTTGTATGATATATGAACGGTGAGCTATTTAAGGTATGTAACCGTATACCTAGTTATTAGTTGTTTGTTTGATCGTGAGCATACGCGGTCCTGAATAAATAGAAGCCAAGCGCCGGCATTGTGGTAGGAGTACGTGTAATCAATGCAAAGCTAATAACGTTTTGCAACAGCGTTATGTAAAGGAACGAGGCAGCCTTTTTACTTTGCTATGCGTTCCTGCATATCTATGAAATAATTAGTGCAATTGTGTATTTAGAAGTATGAGGACATATGTCTGATCAAAAACGTAAAGGGATATACTTACTTCCCAACTTATTAACAACAGCAGGGTTGTTTTCGGGTTTCTTTGCTGTGGTTTCGTCAATGAACGGCAGGTTCGAAGCCGCGGCAGTGGCTATCTTTGTTGCTATGATTTTTGATGGCTTAGATGGGCGTGTGGCAAGAATGACGAACACGCAAAGCGACTTTGGTGCTGAGTATGACTCAATGGCAGATATGGTTTCATTTGGAATGGCACCTGCACTTGTTGCTTATAATTGGGGGTTAACTGAGCTGGGCAAGTTAGGCTGGTTAGCGGCCTTTATATATGTAGCGGGTGCAGCTCTTCGTTTAGCTCGCTTCAATACGCAAGTTGGTATTGCCGATAAGCGTTTCTTCCAAGGTCTCGCAAGTCCGGCTGCTGCGGCTGTTGTCTCTGGTCTTGTATGGGTTGGAGTTGAGTATGATGCTGTTGGTACCGACTATGGTTTAATAGTTGCTGCAGTAACTGGCTTGTCAGGTTTGCTGATGGTGAGTAACTTTAAATACAATTCTTTTAAAGAAGTTAATTGGCACGGTAAGGTTCCATTTGTAGGCCTCCTTTTAGTTCTCCTGATATTCGTTGTTGTAGCAACAGAACCCGCTTTAGTATTGTTCCTTGTTTTTGCACTATATGCGTTAGCTGGACCTATCAATACGTTTCGTACCGTTGAGAAAGTAACGTTAGACGATGTAGTGGGCGATCATGAAGAAGATGCAGACTTCAATGCCGATAAAAAGAAAAGCAATGAAAGTGTAGACAATAAGCAGGAATGATTACGTAGCAATAATCAGATGTCTTCGCTCAATAATAAAGAGGATATGCCTTTTTGAGCTGATAGAATAAGGATATACAAGCTTAAACGCATGCTTAATGCACTAATAGATTAAAAAGCGACCGAACGGTCGCTTTTTTTGTATTTATTTAAAAAAGGGTGTTGACGATGCTACAGGAATGCGTAGAATGCGCGCCTCCTCAACAGGGAACAGCAAAACGCTAACAACTGATGAGGATGTCAAAAACAAAGCTTAAAAATAAATAAACAAAAGTTGTTGACAAAAAAAAGATGCGCTGTAAGATACGCATCCGCTTCGGGAGAGGCGGCTAGCAAAAGCTAGTAACGTTCTTTAAAAATTTAGACAAGACAATCTGTGTGGGCACTCGTTAAGAGTGTCACATAACGACGATTCATATTTCGATATATTTAATTGAAGAGTTTGA
>NZ_JAKREZ010000101.1:0-1217 GCF_022348345.1 Alteromonas sp. CNT1-28
CAGGGCGAGATCGCGAACATTATTTGATCAAATTTAACTGTTAGTTGACGACCTGGTCTGGCTATGATCATATGCTCTCTTTTTGGGAGCACCACAATGTCACTTGCCGTTTTTGCCAGCCACTTTCATTCGATAGACGAGCCTCGCCAGGCCAGTAAAATCACCTATCCGCTATTTGACGTTTTATTTCTAACTGTTGCAGCTGTGATAGCGGGTGCTGAAGGATGGGAAGACATTGAAGATTTTGGTCGCTGTCACCTGGATTGGCTTAAGCAACATGGTGATTTTAGTCTGGGTATTCCCGTGCACGATACGATTGCCCGGCTTGTAAGTCGTGTTGACCCGGGCCAGTTTCAACAGGCATTCATTGCCTGGATGCAACAAACAGAAATACTGACACAAGGTCAGGTCATCGCGGTTGATGGAAAAACGCTAAAAAGCTCTTATGACCGAACGGACAGACGTACCGCCATTCATATGGTTAACGCCTATGCGACGGCCAATGGTGTGGTACTGGGACAGTATAAAACGGATGCAAAGTCCAACGAAATCACGGCTGTTCCCGCGCTGTTGCAACTGCTTGATATTAAAGGTTGCCTGGTCAGTCTGGATGCCATGGGATGTCAAACGAGTATTGCACAAACCATCATAGACAAAGAGGCAGACTACTTACTGACGGTGAAAGCGAATCAACGAGGCTTATACACCGGATTACAAGAGGCTTTTTCCCAAACAACAGCTGACAAGCTGACGCATGTCGAACAAGGTCATGGCCGTAGGGAATATCGAGAATATCAGGTATTGCCCGCATCTGGCTTTACAACAGAACATAGCAGTTGGCCCAAACTGACTACGCTGGGTATGGCAGTTCATTACAGAGTGGATAAGCAGGGTAAACAGAGTTTGGAGTCACGTTACTATATCTGTTCGAAAACACTCAGTGCAGAGCATTTTGCCAGTGCTGTTCGCAATCACTGGGGTATCGAAAACAAAGTCCACTGGCTTCTTGATGTGGCAATGCATGAGGATGCATGTCAAATACATCGCGGTGATGCCGCTCAAAATCTCGCCTGCATAAGGCAAGTGGCACTCAATCAGCTAAAACGGGAAAAAACGAAGAAGGCCAGCATCCGACGTAAACAGCGCATTGCGGCTATGGATACTGCGTATCTTGAAAAAGTGATAACTGCTTAAAAAATGATCACGCTCTTACCCTG
>NZ_JAKREZ010000102.1:0-1202 GCF_022348345.1 Alteromonas sp. CNT1-28
TGAATTAGTCTCGACTTAATCTGACACTTCTTCTTGAAAAGATGAGAGTTACCCGTTTTGATAAAGGTGTCGAATCTTTAATCAAAACAAAATAGGTAACTCTCATGTTGCATACTAACAATCCAATCATTAAACACAAAGCAGGTTTGCTTAATCTCGCAGAAGAACTCGGAAATGTATCAAGAGCGTGTAAAGTTATGGGCGTTTCTCGCGATACTTTTTACCGTTATCAAGAACTTGTTGAAGACGGTGGAATTGACTCGTTAATCGATAAAAGTCGCAGAACTCCAAATCTTAAAAACCGCGTTGATGAAGTGACAGAACAAGCTGTCATTGATTACGCTATCGAGTTTCCAGCTCACGGCCAACACAGAACCAGCAACGAGCTTAGGAAGAGAAGTATTTTTGTGTCTGGTAGTGGCGTTAGATCCATTTGGCTTCGTCATGACTTGGAGAACTTTAAAAAGCGGCTTAAAGCGTTAGAAGATAAAGTCGCTAATGACGGCATAATCCTCACAGATTCACAGGTTGCTGCGTTAGAGAAAAAGAAGAATGATGACGAAGCTTGCGGAGAGATAGAAACCCTTCACCCAGGTTACTTAGGCTCGCAAGATACGTTTTATGTGGGAAACTTGAAAGGTGTTGGTCGTATCTATCAGCAAACCTTCATCGATACTTACAGCAAGGTGGCCTTCGCCAAACTGTATACCACCAAAACGCCGATAACCGCTGCTGACGCTCTCAATGACAAGGTGCTGCCTTACTTCGAACAGCATGACTTACCAATGCTCAGAATACTTACCGATCGCGGTACAGAATATTGTGGGAAGGTAGAGCACCATGATTACCAGCTTTACCTTGCGATAAACGATATCGACCACACGAAAACTAAAGCAATGTCTCCGCAAACGAACGGAATCTGCGAGCGCTTCCACAAAACGATATTGAATGAGTTCTACCAAGTTACGTTCCGTAAGAAACTATATGCGTCGCTAGAAGAGCTTCAAAAAGATCTGGACGTGTGGATGGATTACTACAACAATGAAAGGACTCATCAGGGCAAAATGTGCTGTGGCAGAACGCCACTGGAAACATTAATCGATGGGAAACGGACTTGGGCTGAGAAGAATCTAGCTCAAATCTAAACTGACAGCGACACCTGAAAAAACGGGTAACTGTCAGATCAAGTCTGAGCTAGTACA
>NZ_JAKREZ010000103.1:0-1085 GCF_022348345.1 Alteromonas sp. CNT1-28
TTACCTATTTTGTTTTGATTAAAGATTCGACACCTTTATCAAAACGGGTAACTCTCATCTTTTCAAGAAGAAGTGTCAGATTAAGTCGAGACTAATTCATTTTATAGCCTATAAACCGTACTCACAAAATTATGCGTGTTCGACTTTGTCCTTTGCAGGGCGAACTTTTAAGGTTCGCTCCTGGAAGATTGAGTCGTTAGTTTTATCGATAACGCTGTTTAAGTCGTCAGTTACAACTTCGATAAAACCGTATCCTTTTCTTTTTCCAGTTTTACGATCCTTCATTAAGCGAACCGACTGTACTTCAATAAAGCTACTGAAGTATTCCTTTACTGCGTTCTCGTTTGCTCTATAAGGCAAATTACCCACATATAAAGTTTCTACTGATCCGTCATTAGAATGTGCTCTGGCATCTGAGGAAGATGGACTTTGAATAAGAGACGCTAGCCAAGGAGTAACGATACCGCTGATCAGCAGAGCTGCTGAGACGGTCAGTGGAACATGGACGTTTAAACTAGCAGAAGAAAATAACAAGTAACCTGCAATTGCAAAAATAGCGCTAATAACAGCGCATTGAATAAAGCCTACTTTCATATACCTACCTTTCTATTGTTTATTATGGTGTTGGAGGCTGTATATAGTTTACTCATTTGTAACAAATTGAACAATAAAATGTGAAAAAACTAGTCTAAAGATGGATTGAGTCGCTAGAAATGATGCAGAAATGAGCGGTTAACACCAAAAGTGGCTTAAAAAGCAAAAAAATCCAATTTAAGTGTTGATCTTTCACAAGAGGTATCTATAATGCGCTCCACGTTCTGAGGGGGCTTCGAGAAAAACAAAGCCAACTCAGCAACAAGTGCGAAACCAAGTTTTCAAACAAATAAAAAGTTTAAAAACATGGTTGACATCGAAAACAAACGATGTAAAATGCGCACCTCACTCGAGCAGGGTGAGTCACTAAGAAGCAACGGCTTCAAGTGAATGTTCTTTAAAAATTTAGACAAGACAATCTGTGTGGGCACTCGTTAAGAGTGTCACATAACGACGATTCATATTTCGATATATTTAATTGAAGAGTTTGA
>NZ_JAKREZ010000104.1:0-1063 GCF_022348345.1 Alteromonas sp. CNT1-28
GGCTTTTTCGTGAAGTCAATTGACTTCTAGCCTTGATGGTTGTTCGCATCTTGTTGTCTCATCAATCCGGCGGCCTCGAAGGCCCTTGGTATAAACTGATTTGAACAAGATGGTTATGAACCGTTAATCATCAGTACGTTGTCTTTTTGCAATATGTTGATAGGCTTCCTGTTTTAGTTTATTTACTTATCTTTGGTTTGGGTTTCATCGGCTAAGCCGCTACTTTATTTATCAGTCCTGGCTGGTAGTCCTGTTGATAGTGCAGCATAGCCCAGGCCATTCTTACCATTTTATTAGCCAGTGCGACGCACGCTTTGTTAAAGCTCATGCGTGCTAAACAAGCCCGACACCACTCGCTCACCTTATCGGTTTTATCACCAATATGGCGCAAGGCGGCCCTGGCGCCGTTAATTATCTGGGTCCGTAAATACGTGTTCCCTCGCTTGCTAATACCCAACAATCTCGGGTTATCTCCCGTTGTATGTTGTTTGGGCACTACACCTAACCAAGCGGCTAAATGTCGGCCGCTATTAAAAGCCTGACCTTGTCCAATGCCTGCATATAAGGCGGTAGCAATCAAAGGCCCAATTCCTGTCATGCTCATTAAACGCTCGCATACAGGCTGGCTTTGTGAGAACGCTTTCAACTCCTTATCCATTTCTTTTATGTGCTCTCGCAGTTCCCGCAAATCATTGAGTAAGCCTTGAAACTGTCGGCGAGCTAACATACTCAATCCATTGTCAGCTTCTTCCAGGGTTAAAGGCAGCTCTTTCACCAAAGTCGCTACACCCCGTACATACACAATACCGTATTCGCTCAATAAGCCTCTTATCTGATTACTCAACGCCGTTTGCTGCGCTATCATACGCTCTCTAATCCGATGCATAAGCTGGATGTCTTGTTGGTCCTGAGACTTAAACGGCACAAATCGCATCCCTTCGCGTTGTGATGCCTCGGCTATCGCCTCTGCATCATTGTAATCGTGTTTATTGCCTTTTCGGTATGCTACAACGTATTGCGGTGCTATTGCTTTGACTTCATGCCCGGCTTTCGTCAATTCCCT
>NZ_JAKREZ010000105.1:0-1062 GCF_022348345.1 Alteromonas sp. CNT1-28
TATTGACACTCTCTTTTACGGTAAGGCTATTGCTTTGAAATAGTTGCTCTGCTTTACGATACAGGAAGTACTCAAAACGAATAGCTATTTGCTTAGAAACTTCTCCTTGCAAATACTCTCGGTCACCTTTGGGTACCAAGTCTAGGTTGATGGTTCTAACAGCCTTGCATTCACTGAGTTCAGAGCGCAACGTTACATACTGTTTATGTAAATCATCTTTTAAATGGATAAACTCAATGTCTATGGCCATGAACAAGGAGCGTAGAAGTTTACTCACCTTGCTTGACTGTTTATCGATGAATTGCCACTCATATTTACGCCCATCAAAATCATTGTTATCAAGATGTTCGCTGAGCAATTTAATGTTCTCAGCAGGTAACAACTTAAAGGCTTTTTTGCGTACATCGCCAAAGGTCAATGCATCGTCAATATCGCTGTCAATGAAGTAATTCAGCAGACTACCAGCCGATTTCAATTTTGTTCTTACAATGTTTATATCTTCGATAACGCACTGTTTGGCGTGATTCTTTGCTCCTTCAGCAAGCTTTCGGGCGAGATAGATAAATGCAGAAACGAGGTTGTCGTTAGTTTCGCGGTACCTGAAGAATAGATAACAAACAAGATATAATAAGGTTTGACTATCAGCATGTCTCTTTAACTTATAAACCGACTTGTGTTTTACTAAAGACGCGTAGTATTCAAGGTTTTTTGGTGACAGCTCTAGTTCAGCAATCAGTGTCCTAATTTCTGGATAAAGCGCACGTATGATTTTATGCGTCTTTAGTTCTTGTGATATTTGGCTGGCTGAAAAATCCTTCGCCATGCGCTTTAGCATGGCGAGATCTGTGAAGGTGCTTTTAGAATCAAGCAATCTAAGAAGCGTAGCTTTTGTATCACTGCCTAGGTTTTGGTTTAGGACAGACTCAATGCGACTGCGCTCACTAGAAAGTACACTCGATATGGTATCTTGAAGTGTCGTATAACCAGCTAACGCAATCCTGTTTTGTCCAAAGTAAGCAATGCATTCATCAAACACATATCTTGGCTCTTGATTGATTTTAA
>NZ_JAKREZ010000106.1:0-1052 GCF_022348345.1 Alteromonas sp. CNT1-28
AACTGGCGTCAGGCGATGAGTCGATTTATTATCGAGTTCGAGGAACGCCTCGAAAAGCATATTAACTAATGGCAGTTACACAGAATCTGTTACAGGCTCGTATTGAAAGCTACTTTGGTAATATCAACGGTAGCTTTCCAGTTTGCTCAATATCAGAACCATCTCGGCTATCCTATTGCCAAAATGCCTTACACTTCATATTGGCACGAACTAAGCTTCCCGCCAGCCAATGAACCCTTATTATTCGTTTTTGCACAGATTTTTAATCAACATCGAATCCTTAAACACTTGTCCTCCCAACCTACATTTTGTTCCACATACGCTATTCTCAAAAGGTGCAGAGAAATATGAAAATCGTTTATTTTGGAAACGACTTATTCTCGAATTGTTTGTTACTTCTAATTAAAAATAGATTGAACATTGAACGCGTTTTTATAAACGATGTTCAGGGAAATGCGAGCTTCATCAAACGAATTTGTCGTAAATACAATATTGTTTATTCCACTGAAAAACCAAGTATCGTGACTCTTAAAGGATATTTAAATGACGAACAGACAGTCTTTGTTGTAGCCGATTACGGATACAAAGTACCCACAAACGAAATAAAATATGCGATTAATATCCACCCATCTTTACTACCCAAAAGTAGAGGCCCAACCCCACTCACCTACATTATCGACAACCCTGAGAACGCGGGTGTTAGCATTCATAAACTCACTGAGAAACTTGATGCAGGTAGCATCCTAATCCAAGAGAAATTTGAGGTCGAAAACAATGAAACGATTTCATCATTGATGGTCAAGTCTCAGTTACTCGCAGAAACTCTGTTAGAAGAATTACTTAATAACTTTAATGAACTTTATAATAACGCCGACCCTCAATTGGAAAAGCTAGCGTCATTCCAAAGTCTACCTCCAGTAAAAAGAAGGTTTGTAAATTGGGATCAAAACACCGTAACCGTCCGGTAATTCCCACATTCAAGTATTAACGCCGCTCCTGCATGGTGTCCTTGTAAAAAGGAGAACACGCATGCGATATCAACGACGAGACGT
>NZ_JAKREZ010000107.1:0-1034 GCF_022348345.1 Alteromonas sp. CNT1-28
ATGTTTTACTTGAACCTACAAAATAACTCAAAAAAATCAAGGCGAGTTCCACACAACGTCATACGGCTTTCCAATTGGAAAGTCCATACCACAAAATAAACATAGAAATGATTTGCAAATTTGTAAAGAAGTTGTTTTAAAAATTTGCCAGAAAGTAATAAAGTTATTAACTAAGTTATTAATGCTGGGAATTGATATCACGAGATACGAGCATACCTAAAGTATAGTCGTGTGATTACTAAAGGAACTTGACGGTCTAACTAACCTGAACTCGGTTTAAGAAATTGAACTAATTGCCTATTCCAAGATCCAATCTTTCGACCAAGAAAAATATGGACCCAAAAAGTGTTCAGCGTTCTCCAAGTCCCAATGCCACATACCGTCCAATGACGAGTGTTCAATAAACCTGAATATGCGTGTATCGGATTGAACTAAGTCGAGCAATTCTTTTTCAAGTCTATGCAAAAGTAATACCTCTTATTCAACGCCGACGTTTGCACTCCGTCTATTAATACCACTTGACGCTTCAATTATAGCGTCAGTATCTAGAAGGAGGAACTAAACTGAAATTAAATTAATACTACATCGATTGTTCCATTTAACAGGAAAGTATCAAAAAACGACCGTTTTATGAGAGTGAAAAGTATTTCTCCGCTCGGTCTGATTTTATTGGTTCTATTTGTTTTATAAACCCATCTCATTTAATATAGTCTTATAAAGTCATTTTTCAACATGTAAATGAGATTATGGGGCTCAAAATAGGGTATGCTCGAGTAAGTACATCTGATCAAGACTTAAATCTACAGATCGATGCGTTAAAGAGCAACGGGTGCGCTCCTGAACATATTTTTACCGATAAAACGTCGGGAGCAAAATCAACTCGACCAGGATTAGATAAATGTCTTGATACATTGTCATCTAGAGACATTTTAATCGTATGGCGATTAGATCGTCTTGGCCGCTCAATGTCTCACTTGATCAATTTGATTGAGTCATTAGTTGAAAAAGACATTGGATTCAAATCGATCCAGGAC
>NZ_JAKREZ010000108.1:0-1028 GCF_022348345.1 Alteromonas sp. CNT1-28
ATGTTTTACTTGAACCTACAAAATAACTCAAAAAAATCAAGGCGAGTTCCACACAACGTCATACGGCTTTCCAATTGGAAAGTCCATACCACAAAATAACCATAGAAATGATCTGCAAATTTGTAAAGACGTTGTTTAAAAAATTTGCCAGAAAGTAATAAAGTTATTAACTAAGTTCTTAACGCTGGGAATTGATATCACGAGCTACGACCATACCTAAAGTATAGTCGCGTGATTACTAAAGGAACTTGACGGTCTAACTAACCTGAACTCGGTTTAAGAAATTGAACTAATTGCCTGTTCCAAGATCCGATCTTTCGACCAAGAAAAATATGGACCAAAAAGTGTTCAGCGTTCTCCAAGTCCCAATGCCACATACCGTCCAATGACGAGTGTTCAATAAACCTGAATATGCGCGTATCGGATTGAACTAAGTCGAGCAACTCTTTCTCAAGTCTATGCAATGGTAATACCTTTTAGTTCAACGCCGACGTTTGAACTTCCTCTATTTACACCTACTGCTGTGTTAATGATAGCGTCAGTATCTCAATGAAGAAACTAATTAAATTAATACTAAATCAATAAATTCATCAAACAAGAAAGTATTAAAAAACGACCGTTTTATGAGAGTGAAAAGTATTTTCTCCGCTCGGTCTGATTTTATTGGTTCTATTTGTTTTATAAACCCATCTCATTTAATATAGTCTCATAAAGTCATTTTTCAACATGTAAATAAGATTATGGGGCTCAAAATAGGGTATGCTCGAGTAAGTACATCTGATCAAGACTTAAATCTACAGATCGATGCGTTAATGAACAACGGGTGTGCTCCTGAACATATTTTTACCGATAAAACGTCGGGAGCAAAATCAACTCGACCAGGATTAGATAAATGTCTTGATACATTGTCATCTGGAGACATTTTAATAGTATGGCGATTAGATCGTCTTGGCCGCTCAATGTCTCACTTGATCAATTTGATTGAGTCATTAGTTGAAAAAGACATTGGATTCAAATCGATCCAGGAC
>NZ_JAKREZ010000109.1:0-1023 GCF_022348345.1 Alteromonas sp. CNT1-28
TCTTGTGTGAAGATCGATTCCACAATAGTACGGATGTGTATTAGTATAAAAGTTCATTGAGTTTTCTCCCTTGGTTTGGTCGCCTATTAGGATAAACTCAGTTTATGCTGATAGGGAGGAGGCTCAATGATTATCAACTCAATAAACTCGCTCACTTCGTTCGCTGGGACGCATACACGCGGGGCGGCTTCGCCATTATGCCCCACGTGCCTGCGCCCGTTATTGAAAAGTTGGTATGACTCCCTTTGTCAACTCAGAATGAGCGCTTCCCTGACACTCTTTCAGCCCATAATTAGCTTTGTTTCTCGCTCATAATAAATTGAGCTAACGCATTGGATGAGGCAGTAATGTCGTCGGTTATCATGCTGGTATTCGTGGATTATTCATTAATTATAATGAACAGCGCCTACCTTACTCACTCCGCCGTGGTCACCTTCTCATCAGTCTATGCTCGTGGATCAATAACCGTTAAGTTATTGCCATCATAACACCCTCGTAGGTTGTGCCACATTCCGCGGCCTGATCCGAATGCGTTAGCTCAAACTCATTTATCATGCAGGTACTCTACTTAACCGTAATTTTGGATTAACCGGTGTAAGTACCATTTCTTTTGTGATAGCCCAGATATATGCGGCCATTTCTATGGCTATCGCGGTAATGATTAAATTGTAGTGTTTACCCTTTTAACTCATACGCTGATAGCGTTTGCACAGACGCAATTGCGCTTTCCAAGCAATATCGACAATGTCTTTGGGCAAGCCTTCTTGCCTTAACTGTAATTCGGTAGAGACATTCGCTGGATACCGGTAGCTGTGCGCACCTTCAATCAGCAAACGCCGTGCTCGGCCATTTCCCGCTTTAGTAATAGCACGTAAGTACCGCTTTCCGCCTGATGATTGTTCGCTAGGGACTAAACCTAAATACGCCATGAGTTTTCTTGGATGGTCGAAGCGGTTTAAATCGCCAAGCTCTGCTACCACGCCAACAGCAACGAGCAATCGAACACCGCGCATCGCCTGAACG
>NZ_JAKREZ010000012.1:0-94063 GCF_022348345.1 Alteromonas sp. CNT1-28
ATCCGATCACTTACGGTAAAACTGGCAGGGACGAAAAAGAAGAAGAAAAAGCGATCGGATAAAACCGAAACGACCGATCGGATTCACCGAAATACGCAGTCTTTTTAGATTTGGAAAATTGGCTTTTCTTTAGTTCATCTGACTTCCACTCATCATTGACAGAGAACACCAATATTCCATCTTCATAGAAGATGTCTTGCACCTCTAAACAAGCAATCTCTGAAATTCTCATGCCTGTGTGAAGCGCAATCAATGGTGCCCAGAAATGATATGATTTAGGGGCTTCTCTATTTCTTAACGTATCGCCATATATATAGCTCGAAAAGATCTTGGATATATGCGCCGTATCATACATTGCTCTTTTCTCTACAAACTTCGCGCCTTTTGGTTTAGCTAATTCAAGGTGCTTCGAGAAATCGAGAGAGACGTAGTGCCGTTCGTGTAACCATTTTATAAACATTCGAATGTCGGAGAAGTGCTTCTCTAGGCCACCCGCTCCTAAAACAGTTTCAGTGTGGCTTACAGATAAGTCTAGCCACCACTTTGCCACTAATTCTGCATCGGTTGTCGTGACCTCTTTCCTCCGTTTACCAGCATTTTTTGGGAGCTTAGTCATGACATTTACATAATGCTGTATCAATTTTCCGTCGATTTGAGCTGAAGGGCATTCAAAATTGATAATCTCGGCAAACCGAATAAGGTTAGACAAAGCTTGCGTAGCTGTCCTAGTGCCCCAACTTTTTCGCTTAAAATTAAAGTAATCGTCTACGAGCTCACCTATAGGATGGCTCTCTATGCTAGCAGGTGAGGCTGTCGTTGATTGACTCGTCAGTGAGGTAACCAATGCTCTTTCTCTTGACTCTGAAATACTCAGCTTGCGTTTTAGAGCCATAAGCTGCGATTCAGTCAAGTCCAGAGATTCAAATGTTGCGTCTAGATAGTTGTCCAGTTTACGATAACGAACCTGTGACATTAAATTTGAGACAGAAGAGTCTTTTTCTGTCTCTACGATTCGGGCTACTAACTCTCTAATCGTTCGTTTCACTTCAAAAACGTTGGGTGCTTCAGACACGTTCAACCTTAGACTGTCGCTGTAATTACAAAGAACTCTATAAATTTCGGGCATGACCGTGCTGTAATGCTGAAGTGCAATACGTGGTTCTTTGGTTCGCAATGATATCAAAAGTTGGCGATACGTGTTTTTAGGCTTAGATTGAAGTTCAAAGCGTAAACAGTAAACGCCATGCTTGTTTCTATAGAGGTAGCGGGTTTTCATTTCGTGACACCTTATCGTGACACTACGCTAACTCTACACATATAAAAAAGGTGCAAGTTACTGTTTTATAATAACTTGCACCTCTAATTTGGTGGAGCTGGCGGGATTTGAACCCGCGTCCAGAAAATGTCTACCTTTGGTACTACATGCTTAGTTTGTCATTTATTTAACTGCTTGGAACTCCGACAAACAGGATTTCCTTGCAGCTGGCCTAATACTGTTTCGCGGTTCACCCTTAGACAAGGTTCCCTCGCTATCCTACTTGGATGACCTTCCGAATCCCCGCTAGCAGGAAAAGACTAGGGTGGAAGGGCCTATGCCGGTTATTAAGCGGCTAGTGCGTATGTTTCGTCGTTTGCGACTATTTAAATGCGGCTTTTTAAGAGGCAAACCGCTCCTCTGCATGCACCTCCGGCTTCCTAGATCCTGTCGAATCCTAATCAGCCCCGAGTGTGATTTTCAATAATAGCACAATTGTTACATGGTGAAATACATTCTTTTGAAAATTACTATAAATTTTAAGGGTTTGGCTATAAATCAACCAAAAATAACATCTAGTTTTTCAAAAGCTTACCTGTGTGGCCTTCAGTTGAAGCTTTGCTTAAACAGTAACACACAAACATTGAGTATTATTGAACTAACATAGATATGTGGATGCTTGAGTAAAATTCAAGTGTCGAGCGCACAAGGGCTGTACAAGAAACGCAATTTATAAACCAAAATAGCGCTTTTTATTTGATTACTTTAGCGAATTTTTAAGGAAATAGTGCTGATGTAATGATGCAATTAGTAGCAAGAACCATTAAAGTACGTGAGCATAATTAAAAGGCTTGTAGTGTAAATGTCTTCAGATTCCATATTGTATTCTCCGTATACCTTGCCATGTGGCGTAACAGCGCGAAACCGTCTTGTTAAAGCTGCTATGGAAGAAAATATGTCGAGTATGGGAAATATTCCCGGAGAGTCTTTGTACTCACTCTATCGATATTGGGCCCACGGCAATTTAGGCATGGTGATCACAGGCAACGTTATGGTCGATAAAGGCGCCATGACAGGGCCAGGTGGCGTTGCACTAGAAAAAGATACCGACATTGCGCCGTTTCAAAAGTGGGCAAAAATCATTAAGTCTAATGGCGCTTTAGCCATAATGCAGATTAATCACCCTGGTCGACAGGTATTTAAAGCGATGAAAGGCAAAGCTATTGCGCCTTCTGCTGTACCGCTTGATATGGGCAAACACTCCAAGCTGTTTGCTCAACCACGAGAAATGACCTGCCAAGACATTCACGATGTGTGCAAACGTTTCGTTCAAACTGCTAAGCAAGCTGAAAAAGCCGGGTTTGATGGCGTTGAAATTCACGCCGCTCACGGTTATTTGCTTACGCAGTTTTTGTCTCCGCTTACTAACCAGCGTCAAGACGAGTGGGGAGGTTCTATTATTAATCGCGCACGCTTGCTGATAAATATAGTCAGTCAGGTTCGAGCGGTTTGCGCTAAAGACTTCATTGTTATGGTAAAGCTTAACTCTGCTGACTTTCAAAAAAATGGCTTTTCTTTTGATGATGCCTGTGAGGTGGTAAATCGCTTGGAAGCCTTGGGTGTTGATGTTGTAGAGTTGTCTGGCGGCAGTTATGAAGCGCCTGCCATGCAAGGGCAAACCCGTGACGACACCACGCTGGCCAGAGAAGCGTACTTCTTGGAATTTGCGCAGGCTCTGGTGAGTAAAACTGATATTCCGCTTATGACAACTGGCGGTATAAAAAGGGCCGAGGTAGCGGAGGAAGTGATTGAGCAGGGCTGTGCCCTCGTTGGATTAGCCAGCGCCCTTGCTATTACCCCAGACTTAGCCAAAAAGTGGCAACAAGAATGGGCGTATTCGGGCATAATTCCACACTGCTCATGGAAAGATAAATCGCTTGCAAGCCTTGCGAATATGGCCATGGTGCGAAGACAACTTAGACGCCTTGGGAATAACCTAACCACCTTAAGAAACCCGTCACCGCTGTGGAGTCTGATTCTTGATATTCTACATCGCAAGAAAATGACGAAACGAGACGTAGGTTAAACTTACTACACTTCTTTTTTGACAGCCCAAATAAAAACACAGCGTTAAACGCTGTGTTTCATCATTCGTTCTTTTTGACGTTGCCAATCTTTGTCTTTAATGGTGTCACGCTTGTCATGGGCGTGCTTACCTTTTGCTAGGTGAATTTCTAGTTTCACCCAACACTTTTTCCAATACATAGACGTGGCAACGATTGAATAACCTTGGCGGTCTCGTGCACCCATTAAGCGGTCAATTTCTCGTTTGTTCAGCAACAATTTGCGAGCACGCTCTGGAGCAGCGATAACGTGGGTAGAGGCTTGATTCAGCGGACTAATTCTACACCCTACCAAATACGCTTCGGCATTCTGGATAATAATGTACGCATCGGTAATATTCACTTTACCGGCACGAATACTTTTAATTTCCCACCCTTGAAGCTCAAGTCCGGCTTCGAACTTGTCTTCTAGGAAATAGTCGTGACGCGCTTTTTTATTCTGCGCGATATTTCCTGTGGTGTTTTTGTTGGCTTTATTCTTTTTCATGCTGGCTATTATACTGATTGTTCAAAGGAATGTCTTTAGTTGTCATTGTTATCTTATATTGGGGCATTTGGTTCAAAACCGAATACGAGCGAACCAAATTTTCTGTGATACAATGCGGCCAAGAGTTTTAATTGTAGTGGAATCAATGCCAAGTATTCATAGAAGCGCGCTGGTAGCTCATAGCGCAGAAGCCATGTTTAACTTAGTCAACGATGTAGCTTCCTACCCAGAGTTTTTGCCAGGCTGTACCGATAGCAAGATCCTCGACACGTCAGCGCAAAGCATGAAAGCGTCATTGTTAGTGGCAAAAGCTGGTATCAAGCAATGGTTTACAACGCACAACGTGTTAGAGCCAGGTAAAAGTATTCAAATGCAACTGGTCGACGGTCCGTTTCGCTCGCTTACCGGTGGCTGGACATTTTCAGCGTTATCAGAAGAAGCCTGTAAAATTGAATTAAACCTAGAGTTTGAATTCAGCAATAAGCTAGCTGAAATGGCTTTTGGTAAAGTGTTTAACAGTTTAGCCAGCAGTATGGTTGCAGCGTTTACAGACCGAGCGCGGAGCGTGTACGCATGAGTAAGAAGCTCATCAATATTGAGGTTGCCTACGCGTTACCCACCAAGCAAACTATCATTGATGTTGCTATTCATGAAAATGCGACGGTAGAAGAAGGGATAAACGCGTCTAACGTGCTTGAGCAGTTTCCCGAGATTGATTTGAAAGCAACGAAAGTGGGTATTTGGAGCCGCGTGGTTAAGCTTCGCGACACGCTTACCGATGGCGACCGTATTGAAATTTACCGCCCGCTTATTGCTGACCCTAAAGAAATCCGCAAGCGCCGTGCTGAGAAAGCGAAAGAGGAAGGGCGCGCTGACAAAATCACAGGTGGAAAGGTAAATCCACTTAAGGCGAAGTCATAGTAGTCAGCTGAACGCTTCTACGCCAGCGCCAAAGATAGATACAAAAATGGCCTTCTAGTGAAGGCCATTTTTTTTAAAGAAGACAAAGGCTATTAGCTTTTTTCTGAAATACTGCCTAACTCCAGGAAAGGGGAGGCATCAATATCTTCAGCATCCATCATGCTAGCAATTCGCTGAACGGTAGCGACCATTTGGCTTTGCTCCCACTCTTTAAGCTGTGAAAAACGCTCGACAAAGTGTTCTTGAAGCGGACGAGGGGCGTCAACCACTGCCTCTTTTCCGCGTTCGGTTAAGAATACGCCCACTTTTCGTTTATCTTGCGTACTTCTTATGCGCGTAGCTAAGTCTCGTGATTCTAGTCTATCTAGAATATTCGTGATGGTTGCAGGGCTTAAGTTAATATTCTCTGCAATTTCGCGCACCATTATTCCCGGGCGCTCTTCAATATTTTGCATCACCAATAACTGTGGGCCTGTTAAACCCACGTGTTTACTTAGCTGCTTGCTGCGTAGGTCTACAGCGCGTATTACGCGCCGTAGTGCCACTAATAGTTCTTCTTCTTTTCGCATGTTACTTCCAACAAATGCGTAACCCAGCGGTTACTTAAGCAAATGAATAAAATGTTGGTGCTTATGATAGTGATCGATGACGTCATTAATGACCGAAATCTTCGACCAGCCCATAATATCATAGTTCTGACCACCTTCACTAAGGTGCACTTCGGCGCGATAGTACGTGGCCTTTTTGTTTTCGTCCAGTGCTGGTGTGTCACTTGGACCAAATTCAGGCTGTTCTGTCGATACAGGATGCACAGCATAAATGAACTCAGGGTCATTGCCCATATCAACGGTTAATACGAGTGCTTCGTCCGTATCTTCAATTTTTATTTCAAATTGCTGCGCTTTAAACTCCTCGCTTACTTCTGTTAGCGCAGGCTTCACCACTTTGTTGATGTAACGACGAACGGCAGTTTCATCTGGAAAGGTCACAATATTTTCAAGGCGCTCTTTCCAGTTTTTGTCAGAGTCATTATGCTGCGGTGTACCCGTTAGTACTTGTAAACTTTCACGTTTGTACGCCTCGATACGAAGGGCTTTCAATAGTCCCGATATAGCGATAAGCAACACAATAGCAAATGGCAGTGCGGCGGCAATCGTCATAGTTTGCAGCGCGCCAAGCCCACCAGCGTAAAGCAGCACTGAACTCACCACACCAACGCCAACAGCCCAGTATACTCGTTGCCACAACGGCGTATTGTTTTCACCGTGTGAACACAGCATATCGACAACCATGGCACCCGAATCACATGAGGTTACAAAGAACACAATGACCATCAATACTGCTATAAGGCTTAGTACTGAAGCGAAAGGGAACTGCTCTAAAAATACAAACAGTGCCACTGAAGTATCTTCATTTACCATTTGTGCAAGTACGTCTTTACCTTGCACTAACACCTGATCAATAGCGGCGTTGCCGAATACGGTCATCCAAAATAGTGTAAATGCTGATGGAATAAGCAGTACGCCCATTACAAATTCGCGGATGGTTCTACCGTAAGAGATACGCGCGATAAACAGGCCAACAAACGGCGCCCATGCTAACCACCAACCCCAGTAGAAGATGGTCCAGCCACCAATCCAATCTGTTTTCTCATAGGCGAACAGGTTAAATGTGTTGCGCACTAAATCAGACAGATAAGCCCCTGTGTTTTGCATGAACGCTTGTAGTAAAAATACGGTTGGGCCTAAAACAAGAACAATTAAAAGTAACAGTAAGGCTAAAACCATATTGGTTTCTGAAAGACGGCGTATGCCTTTTTCCAGGCCAGTAGTTACAGAAATAACGGCTAAACCAACAACGCCTGCCATTATAGCTATTTGAACACCAGTATTTGACGGTAGACCAAATAGATAGTTAAAACCCGCATTTACTTGCGAAGCGCCAAAGCCTAGCGACGTCGATACACCAAACACTGTTGATGTAACCGCGAATATATCAACCACGTGCCCAGGCCAGCCATAAATCCGGTCACCAATTAATGGATATAAAGCAGAGCGCAGTGTAAGAGGTAAGTTTTGACGGTACGCAAAATAGCCCAAAATCAGCGCCACTACCGCATAAATTGCCCAAGCATGAACACCCCAATGGAAAAATGTGGTTTTCATTGCTTCGCGAACAGCATCAATACTTTCAGCCTGTGCAGTGGGGGGCGCTAAAAAGTGCATTAAGGGCTCGGCAACGCCAAAGAACATAAGCCCAATTCCCATTCCTGCTGCAAACAACATACTAAGCCAAGTCCCAAAGCTAAATTCGGGGCTTGCGTGATCTGGGCCTAACTTAATTTCGCCGTAGCGTGACATGCCGAGGAAAACAACAAACACCACAATTACTGCGACTGTAAATACATAAAACCAACTACCGTTGGTCACAATTGCGCTCTGAAGCTTTTGGAAAAGCGCGTCTGCTGTTTCAGGAGTACCAGCAGCGAAGATAAGTAAACATAGGATTAAAGCTGACGATGTAATAAACACCGGCTTGTTGAGTGGAGATTTATTTTCGTTCTCAATCACGCAGTAAATTCCTTTCACCTTTTATAAATTTCGGTTTATACGCAGAAATATACCGCATGGAGCATTTTTTATAAACATCAGATGAAATTATTTGATTTGTATGTATTTGGTCAATGAGTCAAAGTGCAGTATTTTTTTTGCAGTTGTTTTTACAATAAAAATTAGACTTTCTGCTAGGTTTTGGGTGTTTTTGTTTAATTATTAATCGTTAGAGTAGAAATAATTAATAGATTGTGTATCGTAATATATGATCTTTTTGATATGTGTTTTAAGTAAACACTGTCCGAAGAATAAAAAACAATTGAAGGAAACACACACAAATGCGAAAAACTCAGCTTAGCTGTGCAATCATCGCTGCACTGGCATCCACCTCTCTGGCTGCGCAAGAAACTAAAGCGCCCGCTAAACTTGAAACCATAGAAGTTACCGCCACGAAAAGAAGTGAATCAATCCAAGATGTCCCTGTCGCAGTCTCTGCGTTAGATGGAAAAGCATTAGAAAACCTCGGTATTGATAACTTCCAAGACTACGTAGAGTTTTTACCGAATGTGGTATTCCAAGGTACAGGTCCAGGGCAGAACGAAATATACATTCGTGGTGCGGCGACCACGCAATCAAGCATTACCCTGTCATCTGTTCAAGCACTTCAGCCCTCAGTGGCTTTCTATCTTGATGAAATGCCTGTTTCTATGGCTGGCCGAAACTTAGATATTTTTGCTACCGACGTTGAGCGTGTAGAGGTTCTACCTGGGCCGCAAGGTACGTTATTTGGTGCGAGTTCTCAGGCAGGTACAGTTCGCCTAATCACAAACAAGCCAGATCATTCTGGATTTGCTGCAGGCTTCGATACCAGTATCTCTACCACAAAAGGCGGAGATATGAGTAACACTGTGGAGGCATATTTCAACGTTACTCCAACTGACAACCTTGCGCTGCGTGTGGCTGCCTACAACGAAAGTCAGGGCGGTTGGATTGACAACATTGAAAATGAGCCAGGAAATGGTGGTTACATTGGAAGTGCAGTAGTTATTGATCGTATTTCTGGAAATGCATTGCAGAAACAGGGCATCGATCCGGCTGCTATGGATGCACGTCGTGAAATCAATGGTTTTACCCGCAGTGAAGCCGCCGTTGTATCGCCAAGAAACAGCGAACATGTTGAAGATAACTTTAATGACGCGGTCTACTCAGGGGCGCGATTCGGGTTGTCTTACATTATCAACGAAGATTGGGATGTTCTGGTTCAACACACTCAACAAACACTTGATACTGAAGGTGTGTTTGCCTACGACCCCACAGTGGAAGGCGAAAGCTCGGCAATTCGCTTTCAAAGCGATGAAAACTCCGACGAATTTGGCTTAACCACATGGACCCTAAATGGTCGTTTGGAAAAACTAGATGTGGTGTATACCGGTGGTTACCTCGATCGTGAAATAGACACGCTTACCGATTACACCGGCTACACCAACGGCGGCTTATTTTCCGCGTACTATGTGTGTACGCACTATGAAACGCCAGATAATCCAGATGACGCGCGCTGCCTCGATCCGAGTAAATACTACAAAGAAGACACTACTAGCACTCGCTTAACCCACGAACTACGTTTCAGCACAACGATGGATACACCATGGCAGCTGACGGCGGGTGTGTTTTATGACGAACAGGAAGTAGGCTCAGTAGGCCAGTTTAAAATCGCAAGCCCTGAAATCTTTGAGAACCTTGCAAGTTCATGGAATGCGCTGGCGGGTGACCGTGGAATTAACAGCGATGGTGGCCCTTTCTCTCCTGAAATTAGCTTTGTAAACGACGTTACGCATACTATCGAGCAAATCGCAGTATTTGGTCAGCTAGGCTATGAAATTACTGATACGCTTACTGCTACCATTGGTGCGCGCTGGTATCAAATTGACGATATTTATCGCGGCGCTACATCAACACGCGACGTAACAAGCCGATTAGAAGCCTATGGTCAAGGCGTGCTAGATCCCGCCGTTTATGATGGTTTGGGTCTTGACGGCCAAGGTGTTGTCGATGCTATCCAAGATGGTTCATTGGAAATTGGCTTACTAGACGGTGACGGAGTACTCACGGTTGACGATACCATTTTCAAATTCGGCTTCGACTGGAAAGTAAATGAAAACGTATTGCTTTTCGCGAACTATTCAGAAGGCTTCCGTCCACCAGTAACAAACAGACTAGGCGGTGACGCAGCGGCAAATGACACTGGGGCGTTTGCGGATTTCCGTGTTCCGGTTTACTCAACAACAGATACGCTGGATAACTACGAAATTGGCCTTAAAGGTGACTTCTTAGACGGTATTTTGCGTGTTAATGCCACTGGTTACTATTCAGAAATCAGTGACTTGCAAACGTCGCGTTTCGATCCTGCGAATATTAGTTTCTTAGTCTTTACCGATAATGTTGGTGATGCAGAAGTTAAAGGGATTGATGCAGACATTACGTGGTTAGCAACAGATAACCTAGTCATTAACGCAGCATTTAGCGTACTGGATACTGAACTGGTTAGTATTAACCCTGAACTAGAAGGTATTGCGGCTGGCGTAGGCAGTGAGCTTCCGTACTCTGCTGATTTCTCAGGCAACATTAGCGCACGTTATTTCTTTGAGTTAGACGGCGGTAAAGAAGGGTATGTTAATGCATCACTTACCTACACCGGCGACCGTCTTGCTGGCATGGTGATGAACGCTTATGCCATGGAAGATGCAACTCGATTGATTTATGGCACGGGCTCGGGTCTGAAAATTAAAGATGAGGGTGACGAGTTTAAAGGTGCAACGTACCCAGGTGCAGATGGTGAAACAATTCGCGGTGGCCGCTACATTCAGGAAAGTTACGTAATTGGTAATGTATCTGTGGGGATGACGTATCAAAACTGGAAAGTTGAAGCATTCGTTGACAACGTTTTCGACAAATCAGCAATCTTGAACATTGATACACAGCAGTATACGCCTAAGGTTGTGACTAATCGCCCTCGTACTATAGGTCTTCGCTTCTCTTACGATTACTATTAATAGTCGTTTGTCGTAAACGAAAAAGTAGATTGTACTCAGTGCATTAAACGGCAGGCCTAGGCCTGCCGTTTTCATTACTTATCTTAGAAAAATTCGGTAGTATTAAATACATACCCTTTTGGCTTTCGCCAATTATCACCTGCGCTACCAAGAATTATAACGAAGCCTATGACAATAGAAGATTTTCAACATCAAGTTCGCGCTATTAAGCAAGCGCTTCAACGCGGTCAGTTATCAACTGCGAAATCGTATATTCAAGATTTATTGTCCTTGTCGCTAAATGAGCAGCAAGAAGCAGAAGTACTTTATTTGGGCGCTGTCACTTACAGGCTCTCGAACCAACATAGCGATGCTTTTAGGGCTATCGACACTCTTCTATCTCTTCGCCCAGATTACGGCAGGGGATACCAAGAGCTTGCTTACTGTCATGAAGCTGTGGGAGACCAGCAAAACGCAGCAAGTGCGTTCTTTAAAGCAACGCATTTTAACCCCGCTCTTATAAGCAGTTGGAAAAAGCTACTCTTAAT
Source organism: Alteromonas sp. CNT1-28 (assembly GCF_022348345.1). Classification (NCBI taxonomy): domain Bacteria; kingdom Pseudomonadati; phylum Pseudomonadota; class Gammaproteobacteria; order Alteromonadales; family Alteromonadaceae; genus Alteromonas; species Alteromonas sp. CNT1-28. The sequence goes on from NZ_JAKREZ010000012.1 coordinate 10,916, forward strand.
CTATCAAAATCATCGCGACGCTACCGCTGAACAAATGGCATCAAATCAGATTGCGCATTTGCAGTCTCTTCCTCCGCCAATTCTGGGTGCCTACGACCTTATGTACGAAAAGCAGTTCGCTGCGGCAGAGCAAGTGTGCCGCCAATTTTTGGCTAAACAGAAGCATCACCCTGAAGCTATGATGTTGTTGGCTGAAATTGGTATGCAGTTGAAGGTGTACAGTGATGCAGAATTTTTGTTGGAAAGTTGTGTGGAATTATACCCGGACAACGAGCGAGCGGCGCTAGCTTATCAAAACGTGCTTTCAAAGTTGGGTAAGTTTCCAGATGCTGTGAATGTAGCGCGACAAAGACTTTCAAGAAGCCCAGACAGTTTTGTTATTAAAACCAGTCTTGCCCATGCACTTGTTGGTGTAGGGCAATTAGATGAAGCGATAGATATTTACCATGGCATACTAGAACAAACGCCAGATAGACCTAAAGTTTGGGTGTCGTTGGGTCATGCACTAAAAGCCAAAGGCGATACTGCCGATGCGGTTAACGCTTACGAAAAAGCGGTAGGTTTTGCCCGCGACTATGGCGATGCCTATTGGAGCTTGGCGAATACGAAGACGTATAAGTTTAGTGACAAGATGCTTAAGCAAATGACTGAGCAAGTCAGCAATGATGCAATTAACTTAGACGATAAAATTCATATTTGTTTTGCGCTCGGGAAAGGGTTTGAAGATAACGCTCAGTATGACAAGGCCTTCGCGTATTACCAGCAAGGTAATGCGCTTAAACGCAGTACGCTTCAATTCGATATTGGGAAAACCGAGCAAGCATTAGATGCTCAGCAACAGGCTTTTAGTCAAGACGATTTCAAAAAAACACAGGGTTGCCAAGCGCCAGATCCTATTTTTATTGTCGGCCTTCCACGTGCTGGCTCTACACTGCTTGAGCAGATCCTAGCGTCGCACTCTAATGTCGACGGAACCATGGAGCTGCATGACATTCTGGGTATAGCGTCTTCGCTCAGCCACCAATCTACGCCATATCCGTTTAATGTTTCAGCATTGAGTGAAGAAACACTGGCGAAACTTGGTGAGCAATATATTCAGCAGACCCGTGCATATCGCCAAAGCGCACCGTTATTTATTGACAAAATGCCCAACAATTTCATTCATATTGGGCTTATTAAAAAGATACTGCCTAACGCTAAAATTATTGACGCGCGAAGGGATCCAATGGATTGCTGTTTTAGTGGGTACAAACAACTATTTGGTGAAGGGCAAGAGTTTAGCTACTCGCTAAGTGATATTGGCCGATATTACAATGCGTATGAAAAGTTGATGTCACATTGGCATACGGTGATGCCCGGCGACATATTTACGGTGCAGCACGAAGATGTGCTCGACGATTTAGAAGGGCAGGTCAAGCGTATTCTGGCGTTCTGCGGTTTAGAGTTTGAAGAGGCATGCTTAGCGTTTCATAAAACCAAGCGGATAATCAAAACTCCAAGTTCAGAGCAGGTTCGTCAGCCTATTTACAAAACGGGGATGGGGCAGTGGAAGCCATTTGAATCTAACTTGGAAGCGCTGAAGGACGCGCTTAAGACGCAGTAGAAGCGCCTTGCGTTAAATAGCCGTACCTAGCGTGACTCGACTGAACTTGGCTTTATCCTAAGCCAAGCTTTTGAAACTAGACGGTTACTTATTTACAGCGTTACAGCACCTTTAGAATAAAACGAGGCACGACTTTTACCGCGCCTCGTGTTTTTTGACACTTAAAGGCGTCAAGCCTGTGCCATTAGAGCCATTGCTAACGCTTATGGCTGATAAGGTAGCGAAGATTGGTGAAGGATAATTCTAATTTTACCGTCGTCGCATTGCCTGAAGACAAAGCTCTTGTTCACAAAAATATGGCTGTCGTCTGCACCAATAAAATGTACGTTGCATTGAACAATGGCTAACTCGCCGTTCAATATGAAATCTTCCTTGCTATACCAAACCTTTACCCAAGGCTTAAGCTTGAACCCATTGTCGTTGGGGTAGTCGCTATTGCCACCTACGAAGTAGGAAAGCGCCCCTTCTTTTGTTGGGCGAAATGTTTGAGCACCAAACGTTAAGGTAGGCTTAAATAGCACCTTGCCATTATCATAATCGTAGTTTTCAGATAAAACCTTTGATGCGAACGCCTTCGCATCGCCACCTTCAGCGTGTACTTTTCCCACCGCAACAACATTGTCGCACCAAGTCTGAAGGGCTGTATGTACCATCTCTTCTGTAAACATGACGCTAACTCCTTTAATTAATGGTTATGTTATACTGTATCAATTGCGTTTTAACAATATCGCTAAATCAATGAAATGTAACTGATTATCCGTGATAGATAATTGCTATCAGCGAAAGGTCACGGAGCATGCGATGATGCTAGCCACTAAAGAAATTAGGAGCTTTTGCTAACTATTATAAGAACTGCTTTTAACCTATACTTCATACAAAATAGACGCATTGCCATAATAATAATGAGATCTCTATTAGCCACCATTTTATTATTCCTAGCGCTTTTTGTATTTCATGCAAATGCCGCGATTAAAGATATTCAGCCTCTTTGCCAGGATAGTGTCGACGAATGTTTATCGAAAATCAGAGCGCAGCAATCTCTATTAGATAAGAACACACCACCATGGTGGGACCTTCAAGTAAGAAGGTTTGATATCTTATTTAACTTTCAACGTTATGATGAGCTTTATGCCCTTCTAAGACCTTGGCTTGAAGCTACAAATTTGAACGGCATACCAGAGTACAAGCCACTAGTTTCTCTGTTTTTCGGTAAGTGGCTACGGGCCAGTGGCCGAGAGCAGGAAGCAAGAATAGCGTTAACCAAATCTCTGACAGGATTGAAAGCACAGTATGAAAAGATGCCGTCCCCTCAACTAGGTATAAGGGTTTTAAATCTTTTGACTGTGCTTGGTAAAACGAAAGAAGCGCAGGACTTTGCTGATCAACTGGAAGGTGAAAACTATAATGCGCCTGTCTTTTACCATGAGATCTTTGCTGAGCTTGGGCACGCCGCGCTAAAAGAAGGCGATAACGCAAAACATATTGAATATCGAATTAAATCGTTGAATTGGGCGTTGAAGCTACCCGATTATCAACAGCAAGCTGTCGCCTACAGCAATTATGCTGTAGCGCTTCGCAACAATAAGAATTATCAGGAGGCAGAGGAGGCTTTCCTGAATGGTTTAGCATGTGCGGAGCAAGCGAAGGATATCGCTCAAATTAACAGTATTAAGTTGCGGATAGCGGAAAACGCTACGCTTGGCAACGACCCTGAAAAAGCGAGACGTTGGCTCAAGCAAATATCTGTTGAGGGGCTTCCATCTTTACAGCTATCGCGCTACCGAAAATTGGTAAAAGATAACGCACCGCATTAATCGTTAGGTTCATTTCGATTAGCTGCAGGCAAAATGCACATTGCGGCACGCTTTTTTGTTTACCAATTGTTAGATTCACTAATACTTACGGCGCTTCAGTCCAGTCTCGGCTAAGATCTTTGCCGAAATTTCTTCAATAGAATATTTAGTGCTGTTCAAAAACGGAATTTTTTCCTTTCTATACAGGTTCTCAACTTCACGAAGCTCCATCCTACATTGTGGTAGCGATGCGTATTTACTGTTTGCGCGTCGCTCTGAACGTATCTGATGTAGTCTATCGGCTTCAATTGTTAGTCCGAAGAGTTTGTTTTTAAATCGTCTTAGGGCAGGAGGCAGTTTCAGCATGTCTCCCATGTCTTCTTCTGTAAAAGGGTAGTTCGCTGCTTTTATTCCGTATTGAAGTGCTAAGTAAAGACTTGTTGGCGTTTTACCCGAGCGTGAAACACCAGTAAGAATAATGTCTGCTTCATCGTAATCTTTTAGGTTAGAGCCATCGTCATTAGCCAATGCGTAGTTCACGGCCTCAATTCTAATATCGTAGGTGGTTTCGTGGATACTGTGTGTACGATGTTTTTCTGGTTTTGAAGGAACACCCAATACTTTTTCCAGTGGCGCTACGAATTGATCGAGAAAATTATAGTTAATGCCCACAGATTTCGAGATTATTTTGCGAATATCTACATTCACAATTGTATAAAAAACGAGCGGCCTTTCTCCGGTGTCTTGAAAACTTTCAGAAATTTGCTGTAAAACTTTGTGAGCTTGTTCCTCAGTTTCAACGAAAGGAATGGTGTTGTGATTGAAAGAAACGGGAAACAGGGAAAGCAGGGCGTGGCCGAAGACCTCTGCAGTGATGGCTGTACCATCTGAAATATAAAAAGCTGTGCGCACAACATATCCTTAACATTGGTGTAATTTTATTACAAAAGTAATAAAGGGTTTACATTCTGAATTTCCCCATTCTAAGATGATTTCGTCGAAAAGCTACACGGTTCTTGTGAATGATGGCAAATATCAATAGGTTTGCTGTCAAACGTAATGGACAGCGTTAACAGTGGTTTTCACCACATATCGACTACAATTTGATGAGTTTCAGGTGACAAAAAGCACAAACCTGAAATTAACCTCATACCCTACACATAAAAAAGCTGGAGGCTTGGGCTGTGCAAGAATACGTACTTTGGTATCAAGAACTGGGCATGCATGATGTGGGTCGCGTAGGCGGCAAAAATGCATCATTAGGCGAGATGATTTCAAACCTGGCGAACGCCGGTGTGCAGGTGCCGGGAGGTTTTGCTACCACCGCCGAGGCATTTAATGAGTTTCTAGAGCAAAGTGGCCTAGAAGCGCGCATCCACGATGTTTTAGACTCGTTAGACGTGGATGACGTAAACGCACTCACCGAAGCGGGTAAGAATATCCGCCAGTGGATCATCGACACACCTTTCCAAGGAAAGCTAGAAGAAGAAATCAAAACTGCGTTTGTCACATTACAGGGTGATGCAGGTGAAGAAGCGTCATTCGCAGTGCGTTCATCAGCCACGGCTGAAGATATGCCTGATGCGTCTTTCGCAGGACAACAAGAGACTTTCCTAAACGTTAAAGGCTATGAAGCCGTGCTTGTGGCAATTAAGCACGTGTTCGCATCGCTATTTAACGACCGCGCTATTTCTTATCGCGTTCACCAAGGATACGACCACAAAGGGGTGGCGCTATCTGCAGGTATTCAGCGCATGGTGCGCAGTGATATCGCATCATCAGGCGTTATGTTTACTATCGATACCGAGTCTGGCTTTGAAGACGTTGTATTTATCACCAGTTCATTCGGTTTAGGTGAAATGGTGGTGCAGGGTGCGGTTAACCCTGATGAATTCTATGTTCACAAACCAACACTTGATAAAGGCCTGCCTGCTATCGTTCGTCGTAACCTTGGTAGTAAGCTTACTAAAATGGTGTACTCAGATGATGAAGCACACGGTAAGCAGGTGTCTATTGTCGATATTGATGCAGCTGACAGCAAAACCTTCTCGTTGACTGACGACGAAGTAATGGAGCTTGCTAAACAGGCGCAGATCATTGAAAACCACTACAAGCGTCCGATGGACATCGAGTGGGCAAAAGATGGCGCAGACGGCAAACTTTACATTGTTCAGGCTCGCCCTGAAACAGTACGCAGCCGTGAAGACTCACAAAGCATTGAGCGATTCCAGTTGAAAGGTCAAAGCAACATTGTTTGTGAAGGCCGTGCAATTGGTCACAAAATCGGTGCTGGTGTGGCGAAAGTGCTTGATTCAATTGAAGAGATGGACAAAATTCAAGCGGGTGATGTTCTGGTAACTGACATGACAGACCCTGACTGGGAACCTATCATGAAGAAGGCTTCTGCAATTGTTACCAATCGCGGTGGCCGTACTTGTCACGCGGCTATCATCGCACGTGAGTTAGGCATTCCAGCGGTAGTTGGTTGTGGTAACGCGACTGACAGTATCAAGAACGGCGATAAAATTACTGTGTCTTGTGCTGAAGGTGACACCGGTTTTATCTACGGTGACGAACTAGAGTTCGACGTAGTGACGTCACGCATCGATGCCATGCCTGACCTACCGTTAAAAGTGATGATGAACGTGGGTAACCCTGATCGCGCATTTGATTTTGCTCGCTTGCCAAACGCGGGTGTTGGTCTTGCTCGCCTTGAGTTTATTATCAACCGCATGATTGGTGTGCACCCTAAAGCACTACTTAATTTCGACAGCCAGCCTGAAGAGTTGAAAGAAGAAATTAGCGATATGATTGCAGGCTACGAGTCGCCTAAGGAATACTACATCGAGAAATTGGTGGAAGGTATTTCAACCATTGGCGCTGCATTCTCGCCAGAGAAAGTTATTGTTCGTATGTCAGATTTCAAATCGAACGAATACTTCAACTTAGTGGGCGGTTATCAATACGAGCCAGACGAAGAAAACCCAATGTTGGGTTTCCGTGGTGCAAGCCGCTACATCTCTGAAGATTTCCGCGATTGTTTTGCCCTTGAATGTGAAGCCATTAAGCGCGTTCGCAACAAAATGGGCTTGACCAATGTTGAGATCATGATCCCGTTTGTCCGTACATTAGAAGAAGGTCGTCAAGTTATCGAGCTTCTTGAAGAGCAGGGACTTAAGAAAGGTGAAAATGGCCTTCGCGTTATCATGATGTGTGAATTACCTTCAAACGCTTTGCTTGCTGATAAGTTCCTAGACATTTTCGACGGTTTCTCTATTGGGTCTAACGACTTAACGCAGTTAACCCTAGGTCTAGATCGCGACAGCGGTCTTATCGCGCACTTGTTTGATGAACGTGATGAAGCGGTCAAAGCATTGTTGTCAATGGCAATTCAGGCAGCGAAGAAGCGTGGAAAATACGTAGGCATTTGTGGTCAAGGTCCATCAGATCACGAAGACTTCGCCGCGTGGCTGGTACAAGAAGGGATTGATTCGGTATCACTTAATCCTGATACCGTGGTTGAAACTTGGCTTTACCTTGCTGAAAAGCACGGTTAATCACGCAGCTCGGATGTGAAGGCTAGAAAGCTTAAGGGCTATTTAGTTTTCCATCTAACGTCGTGCTATTTCACGACGTTATCGCTTTGATATTATTGAAAAAGAGACCATAAGGTCTCTTTTTTTGTTAGGCAACTTAAAGTGATGGCCACTCATCTAGAAGCAAATCTTTGCTCATGTTTCATTCCTTAAAAAAACTGTGGTTATTTAGCAAAACTATGCATTTTTGCGTGTTGAAAACATGACTTTGTGTAATTAAAAATGTAATATTACAAAGTGACTTTCTCTTTGAATCTTTGATTAATAATTAACTTGGTTGAATTCTCATGGCACATAATGACAGCGCAGTTTCAGTAAATACTTCCGAAGAAAACGTTATGCAATCACGCTCTGTGGTAGAGCAGTTGGCGGAAGCGCAAAAAGAAATTAACGAGCTTAAAATGCAGTTAATGTGGATGGAACGCAACTACGAGTAAGAATAACCTATTAGAATAAGGCAGGAATTAACCGTCCAACACTGAAAGTATTTTCCTTTTAATTGTAAGGTTACAGGTTGATTTACAGTTTGGCTAAAAGGAGGTCATGTTGGCCTCCTTTTTTGTCTCTAATGGTTGTTTGCTGCTCTTAAGCAATGGCTTAGTTAGTTGGAAATGGTGAATATACTAATGACTAGGTTTTTTCGCCTTTTTGATGTGCAACAAAGCTCAAGACCTTCTTATATTACTTAGTTAAATTATGTCCGGTTGGATTAGTGTGCTATTGTAAATAGCGTTAGGCTAGTAGTATGGATGAGGCTGGGGAGGGAAACTGAGATGGCTTATAAATTTAAGTTTTTTGCACAACCTGTAATCAGTAACATCAGAACGTTCTGTGAAGCAGCGCTGGTTGAATTCACTATTGGTCTGATATGTGCAGTTTTTGCCTATGCAAGTTATGGTGTTTTTATTCACCTTTTTGTTGCTTGCGTTGTTATCTCGATAGCGTGTTTTTGCCTAAGTATCTATAACTTATATAGTCTTTTCTATTGAACTAATCCGCGAAGATAATTGCCCCGCCACTATTGAGACACTACCGAATACATCCATAAAAAAAGGGTTAACACAGTGTGTGTTAACCCTTTTTGATATGATTGCTTGTCTTAAATAGCGTTAGTATTTATTCATCAAACCAGCGATTAAGCCGAATCTAAAGAATGCTTACGCTTTAAGCTGGTTACCAATAGGTAGCTGGCGAATACGCTTACCGCATGCAGCAAAAATGGCATTACACAGCGCTGGCGCATACACGGGGGTTGCAGGTTCACCTACACCTGCTGGCGGCGCATCGCTTTCAATTACTTCAACTTCTACCTCTAGTGGTGAATCGCTCATGCGCGGTACACGGTAGTTGTGGAAGTTACTCTGCTGTACACGCCCTTTATCAAACGTTATACCGTCACTGATAGCTGTTGTGATACCGTAAACCGAGCCGCCTTGGGTTTGGTTTTTAACCGTATCGGTGTTAACTACAGTACCTGCATCAATGGCTACCCATGATTTAATCACGCTAAGATCGCCAGCGTCAGACACTTCAACTTCAACCACAGTAGCAACGTAAGTTAAGAAGCTACGGTGCGCAGCAATACCCAGTCCGCGGCCTTTAGGCATGTTGCGGCCCCAGCCTGCCATGTCAGATACTTTCTCAATTACATTACGAAGACGGCCTGTATCCAAAGGATAAACCGACTTATCACCCCAATAGTTTTGATATTCGGCTTTTTGATCCGTCACATCAATAATTCTATCAGGACCAATTACTTCCAATAGGTAATCTTTAGCGTCTTTGCCTGCTTTGTGGGCTGCTTCATTAATAAACGACTGTACAGCAAACGCGTGGAAGATGTTAGATACTGAACGCATCCATCCAATACGGGCTTTGGCTGGTGCTTCACCGCGCTCTAACTTCATGTTGGGCGTAAGAATAGGGTTATCCGTAAAGCCCAAATCTAACTCAAAGCTAAAGGGTGCGTTCGCGCCCTCTTGGAACGTAGAGGCAATAGGTGAAAACGCGGTTCTGTGAAGATAAGCGTCAATTTTACCGTTTTCATCAAGTGCAGCTTCAACATGTTGAGCAGAGACCGCGTGATAGAAACCGTGCTGAATATCATCTTCACGTGTCCATTGAACGCGAATTGGCTTGCCCGTTTTCATTGATAGGAATGCTGCTTCCGCTGAAAAGTCAGGCTTAGACTTACGCCCGAAAGCACCACCTAGCATGGTAACGTGAACATTGATTTTTTCTTTGTCCATGCCAACCATAGCGCCCACGGTTTCCATATCAGCCTGCGGATTTTGTGTTGCTGCCCATACGTCAACGCGATCTTTATAGTACATGGCAGTAGCACAAGGTGGCTCCATTGGGGCTTGTGCTAAATGCGGCACGTAATAGTCAGCAACCAGCTTGTCGCTGGCTTTTTCTAAAACGCTCAACGCATCGCCTTTTTCTCTAACAAGCGCTTGAGGTGCGTTTACTGTGTTAAGCAACTGCTCTTTAAAGTTCGCTGAGTTATAGTCGCCATTTGCGCCATCGTCCCAGGTGACGTCTAATGCTTTGCGGCCTTGCCATGCTGCCCATGTGTTGTTAGCTATAATGGCTAGCCCACCTTTTGGTTGGAACTGAGGCGCACCTTTTGGCGCTGGAATTTCAATTACATCAACAACGCCATTAACCGCTTTTGCTTTATCTGCATTGAAGCTTTTCACCTTACCGCCCACTACAGGTGGGCGTTCGATTATAGCAACAAGTGCTTTTGGCTCGCGCACGTCGGCGGCGAAGGTTGCTTTACCGGTAACGATATCTTGAAGGTCGATATGCGCCATACCGGTATTGATGTAACGCCATTCTTTCCTTTCTTTAAGCTTAAGCTTATCTGCTTCTGGCGGCGTAATGGTTAATGCATCGTCTATTAAGTCTTTATAAGCAAGCGTTTTACCTGAAGTGTGTGTTACCACATGCTGCTCGGCAACACAGGTACTTGGCTCAACACCCCAACGCTTAGCTGCTGCATGTTGCATCATATAACGCACGCTTGCGCCCATTTCTCGAAGACGCTGCATATTGAAGCGGATACTACGCGAGCCATCGGTGTTTTGGTCACCGTATTTGGGGTCGCCTTTGCCTTGAATAACAATGACTTTGTCCCACGCCGCTTCCATCTCGTCAGCTACAATTTGCGCAATGGCGGTTCGGATCTGTTGACCCATTTCGCTGCGGTGACACGTTACTTCAACCATGCCGTCGGGGCGAAGTGCAATGAACAAGTTTGCGCGCTTTGCGTTTTCCGCCGGCTTTGCTAATACGCCAGCCATGGCGCGAGGTGCACCGCCCATGAAATAGGTACCAAGAACCAGTGCGCCTGCCGCTGCTGTCGATTTTAAGAAACTGCGGCGATTCATATCAAAATAGGTATTCTCACTCATGCTTCTTCTCCCGCTTGGGCTGGGTCAAAGTAGCTCACGCCAGCGTTGCCGCTTATTGATTTCGACGCAGACTTAATGGCCTTGTGAATGCGAGGGTACGTTCCGCAACGACAGATGTTGCCCGACATATTCTGAACAATTTCTTCGTCACTTGGCGTTGGGTTGGTTGATAATAGACTGGCAGCTTGCATGATTTGCCCACATTGACAGAAACCACATTGTGGTACTTTATGTTCTACCCACGCTTTTTGGACAGGGTGATCGCCATTTTCGCTTAGCCCTTCAATAGTGGTAATTTTTCTGCCTTGAACGGCTGATATAGGCAATACGCAAGAGCGTTGTGCCATGCCATCAATGTGAACAGTACAAGCGCCACATTGCGCCATACCACAGCCAAACTTAGGTCCTGTAAGATTTAATTCGTCACGAAGGTACCACAACACTGGTGTTGATGGGTCACCAGAAAATTCGTGTTTGTTACCATTAACGGTAAACGTGATCATGGTCTTGTCTCCATAGGTAAGCGAAAGATATGACTTGGACCAGATTGTTTAAATCTGGCCTACCCAAGCAGCGCAATGCGGGGTCAACGCATTGCACAAAATCATATCGATACGGTTACATTGCCTGATGATACGAACTATCTAAGATGCTGAGCATGCTCAGATAATTGCCACTATTATTATTGTTAAAGGCTTCGCAATTTATACTTTAGATTACGTTAACACGCATTGCATCATTACGCATTTACATAAGTTTAATTGCTAACACTTTGCGACAAAGTGGTGAGAGATGAAGAGGGGGGCGAAACGCACTGTGCGTTATGGCGTGCTCAACTTTCTAAAAGCACACCTGTTAGAACAAAAACAATTAACGCAGCTTTCGCATAAGAAGAAAACGATCAATTCTACGGGCACCACTCGTCATTGTTTTTTGGCTGTATTTGAGCCAGCTTCGCGCTTTTGGCCAGTCGTAACTTAAGAGCACTAAACCGCCTACCACTAACAAGATAGAGCCCGGAAGTAATGTTAGAACAATACCGCCGATAAACAGGATTGCTCCAAGGGTAAGTCTTACTATTCGCATGTATAAACACTCGGCTTGGTGAAGTTTTCATCTCACAGTTTCGCCCAAAGAAGCACATTTGCCAATATGAAAAATGTAAATGTTTGTGCCCGACCTTTGAATAACTGGGTGCTGGGTATTCTTAAAGATTGTCGAATAAGTAAGCGGTTAACACCTTCGGTGGGCACAATGCCCTAATTGCGGTGGAAAGCAAGAATGAAATAAAGTACAAAGATAAAAAAGGCGTACGCTACGAACTAGTGGCAAAACTGCCTAGAAGGTAACTGAGACATGGGTATCAAGTAGCAGTACTAGTAAGAACAGATAACGATAATAATGAGAGTAAAAATGGCAGAACAACCAGAAAACCAACCAATCAGTGATGAAGAACGCGCAACATGGGTGCGAGAGCAGTTTCAAAAGGCAAACAAATTTTTAGCGGAAAATGGCGTGTTGTTTGATTCTGTTATTACCGAAGAAAGTCGTTATTTAATGCCGTACCTTGCAGTTTGGAAAATTAGAGCAATGGACAGTAAACGCTATTGGGTTATTAGTGGTGATTTACCTTCTGATTACACATCAGTCGATAACGCCAAAGACGCCAAGGACGTACTGCGTCACTTTGCTATGCATTGGCAGTTGAAAGCAGAAAACCTTATTAATGCAGAGGGCGCAGACGATACCCAAAAGGCGTTTGGTGCTTTACTAATTAATCGTGCTGAAAGCTTGTTTGCCATGCAGAACGCGCCAGATCTTTGGAATTAATTCCAGGCAATAGCCCGTATTAGTGAGACGGTTTGTAAATACATAGCTTAATGAAGTTGAGTCACGTCCGGAAGAGGAAATCGCTCTGCCGGACATTTTAGACGTTGTCTTGGAACGCCTGCGTCCATAAATACTTGCCCGTCGGGAATAAAACCAATGGATTGGTGATAGGACACGCTTTCTAAATTGCAGACTACTTTGATAATGGGGACGTTGTTTTGCTTTGCCGTGTTAATCAGCGCTTCAAACAAAGCGCGATAAACAGGCAATGTTCTGTGGCAGCGCTTAACAGCAATTCGGCCTAGTTCGCCTCGTTTGGTTAAGCGCCCAGTGGCAATGGGTTCGTTTTCATCATTGACGATAAGCACATGGCACGCTGAGCTGTCGTGTTCGTCGAACTCGCTTGCCTCGGGGACGCGCCACTCTAAAACAAATACATGTTCCCTTAGTGCTTTTAGTCGATGTTTATCCTTTTCCCAATCGACGTTTTGTATCGTAAACGCCATACTTACCTGTTAACCTTCGAACCATTCCCAGTAACCATTATTGATAAGTGTAGTTAAGGTTTCTAAAAATGTAAAAGAAGGCGCGTCTTGGCAACACGTTGCGTTCAAAACGCCTCCTGATGCCAGCACTTCAAACCATTCTTGGTCACTTTTGCCAAATTCGAACTGACTGCCATTTACAAAGAGTGCGCGAGGAAGACCACGCTTACCGTCACATAGTAATGCACGCACACCCGGTGCAGGAACAAAGCTAATGCCTGCGGCAAACTCATTTGAAATTTGCTCTAGCGATACTTCGTCTTCTAGCGGATATTCAGGAATGCCTTGTTCACTCATGGCTTCTAGAAGTGCCAAAGTAAAGTCTTCACCGTTTATCGCATCTATGAGCTGCTGCTTAAGAATGGCAACATCGCTTGGATTTACCCAAGCACGATTACTTTGCATAGAGCGGCTTGCATCGGTAAAGCGATAATTATGTGCGCCTTTATCCAACATCATCGCCAGGCTTTCCGCTAGTTGCAGATTGTCCGGAGCACGATAACCCACAGAGTAGGTGAGGCTATCTTCAATTGTCGCTCCATCATGAGGCCAGCCCGGTGGTACGTACACCACATCGCCAGGCTCAACCACAACATCTATAACAGGGTCGAAGCCTTCAATTTGTCTTAATTTTGGATGTGGAAAAACTTCTTTATAGTCCGCCGGCTTGCCCACACGCCAGCGTTTTCGGCCCTTACCTTGAACTAAAAATACATCATATTGGTCGATGTGAGCACCAACGCCTGCACCATTGGTGGCGAAGCTCACCATCAGGTCGTCCAATCGCCAATTAGGGATAAAAGAAAAGGGATCTAGTAGAGGGGTTACGTCGGGCACATATTTATCTACGCCTTGAACTAGTAATGTCCATTTGCCCTGACATGCTTTGTCAAAATCGGTAATTGGCCCCTGTTCAACATGCCAGCTGCCTTTCACGTTGCTAATAATACGTGCATCCACTTCCGATTCTTGTGCTAGACCGGCAAGATCGTTCTCATCGATAGGATCTACAAAGTTGTCAAAGAAGTGTTTGATGACTACCGGCTTTTGCTGCCAGTAGTTTTTTAGAAAGGTTTCTGCATTAAAGCCGTTTCCAGATTGTGCATCAATAATGTACGAATTGTCGTTAGTGGGCATAGTGTCTCTTATAGTAAGCCAATTAAATGGGTTTAATCTGTTGATTTAAGTATTGTGCGTGGCGTTACAAATATGCGGTAAGCGTTAGCACTTTGTCAAAAGCGAGGTTGAAGCTTATGGGCGGCATTATCGATTATTGAAACGTTTATTGCTACCTTGCATTTGCTTCACCTGATTCAGTAGGGAGAGCCGAATTCATAACGGTTCGCATAAATAATTACCCACTCAGCGAAACTTAACATGTTCGTACTCGCGGCGAGTTACTGCAGGTGTAATTCATCTAACTTAGAAATCACGTGCTTTTTAGCTCAATGTTTACATGACATGGGTGGTTATCAGATGCGCTAGACAGGAGTTAGCAAACGTATGCGCTTATTAGCATTGTTTTCGTGTGCAGCTGTTTTGGTAGGAATGTGGTTTCTTTGCGATTTTCGCCACACATTTTTGACTCACTGAGTTTCCGCTTGTCGTGTTCACGCGTTGAAAGCTCAGTGTTAGCGTTTATATTTGAACCACAAGTGAAGTACGTATTAAAGGAACAAGGGTTATTCGCACTCGCGCTAGAGCGATGAATAATCTGTCGTTTAACCAGGCTGTAAGACTTCTCACAAATAGCAATTGTATTAGGTGCTGTGTATTGCTCTAACATTGCAGCCCTATTTACCGTAGTCCCCCAAATATCAAAGCCTGCAAGCGGGCGAGAAGATTGGCCGGCAAGTAAAGAGCCTGTCGCAATGCCAACTCGCAGTTGGCTTGAAGATGAAGCTAAAAGGTCGTTGCTATTTACAAGCTCGCGAGCGCGAAATGCGAATTCGATGGCGTTCACCAGAGCGTTCAAAAGCGAGTGTGTTGTACTACTATGTTCGCCGCTAAAACCAACCGCAATATATTGATCGCCGTTGGTTTTTAATGGCGAAAGGTGTAAATCAGCGGCAAGCACATCGAATTCAGAAAACAGGCTATCTACAAGTCTGGCGCATGTAATGTCGCCATATTTAACTGAGAGTTGTTGGAAGCCTGATAGGTCACAAAAAATGACGACGGCATTTTTTATACAGCTTTTTAAATTCGCGGCACTACTTTTGGTTTCCAGCGTTGTATTTAACACCTTCGAAACCGTGGGGGAAAGTACAACACAGTGTTTTTCCTGCAATGAGAAAGGAGTGTGGTTCGTGTTGCGTAAATCCATTTGCTTGCTCCCACGGGTAGGTGAAAATTCAATGTAGAGAAATTCAGGAATAAAAAAACGCGGTACTAATGACCGCGTTTTTCAGTGTAGTGGAAAGCGTAAGGGCTTATAACTGATCTACAAGCCTGATTGCATCACCAATGTATGTAGCAGGCGTTAATGCCTTAAGCTCTGCTTTGGCCGCTTCTGGCATATCTAGGTTATCAATAAACTCAGCAATGACCTCAGCGTTTACTTTCTTACCACGGGTCAGCTCTTTTAGCTTCTCGTATGGCTTTTCAATACCGTAACGACGCATAACAGTTTGAATAGGCTCTGCAAGCAGTTCCCAATTGTTGTTTAGCTCGTTAAGTAAGCTTTGCTCATTAACTTCTAACTTGCTGATACCTTTCAAAGTAGCCTGATACGCAATAACCGCATAACCTACACCTACGCCGAGGTTACGTAATACGGTTGAGTCGGTAAGGTCACGTTGCCAGCGAGAGATAGGAAGCTTAGCTGCTAAATGGTCAAAAATAGCGTTCGCCAGACCTAAGTTACCTTCTGAATTTTCGAAATCGATAGGGTTAACTTTGTGTGGCATGGTAGAAGAGCCGATTTCGCCAGCTACCGTTTTTTGCTTGAAGTGACCCAGTGCAATGTAACCCCAAACGTCACGGTCGAAATCGATAAGAATGGTGTTAAAGCGCGCAATGGCATCAAACATTTCTGCAATATAGTCATGCGGCTCTATTTGCGTAGTGAACGGGTTCCAGGTTAGACCTAGTGAGGTAACAAACTTCTCTGAAACTTCGTGCCAATCTACATCTTTATACGCTGACAAGTGTGCATTGTAGTTGCCCACTGCACCGTTAATCTTACCAAGTAACTCAACACCTGCGATTTGGCTACGCTGACGCTTTAGGCGAATAGCCACGTTTGCCATTTCTTTACCCATGGTGGTAGGTGAAGCAGGCTGACCGTGAGTACGTGCCATCATAGGTACGTTTTGGTAGCGCTTAGCAAGCTCTACTAGCGCTTCAATTAATTTGTCACAGTAAGGAAGAATAACGGTCTCGCGGGCTTCGCGAAGCATTAAGCCATGTGAAAGGTTGTTGATGTCTTCAGACGTACACGCAAAGTGGATAAACTCATTTACCGCTGAAAGCTCACTATTGTCGGCAACCTTCTCTTTAAGAAAGTATTCAACCGCTTTCACATCGTGGTTTGTTGTGCGCTCGATTTCTTTGATGCGCATGGCATCTTCAACACTAAATTCAGCTACTATTTTGTCTAGTAGTGCATTTGACGTGTCTGTAAAAGCAGGAACTTCTTCAATTTGTGGGTTAGTAGACAGCATTTGTAACCAACGTACTTCTACTTCTACACGGTATTTTAATAAGCCGTACTCACTGAAAATACTGCGTAATTCTACGCTTTTGCCAGCATATCGACCATCGACAGGGGAAATTGCAGTTAACTGACTCAGTTCCACCTTAAGCTCCTCACTAGTTTATTAATCGTAGTGCTTTAACAGCACTGTTAAGAATGTGTTTGCGTTTAAATAAAATGTTTCTTCGTTTTCCACCCATCTGACGCCACATTACTGCAGCCCTAACACCTGCAAGCAAAAGCGCACGCACTTTATGCTGAGTAGCAGGTTGGCTTAAATAATCTGGATTACCAGCTACCTGAATACGCGGTGCTAGCGGACTGATGATATCGCTGTAAATGCTCGCTAAGGAGGAGACTATTTGTGGGTTTTGGAAATCGATGTGAGCAAGCTGGCGCTGAACATGGGAAATACGTTCGCCCAGTTCTTGCATTGCTTTAGGCTTTCTCGCTAGCTTTCTTTCAAGGCCTAGAATACTAGCAATATAGCGGGTTAATTCCGTATCTTTTGTTGCTTGTTTGTCAGATAGCTGTGCTGCGAGTGTGGTGTAACCGGTTTTTAAGTTAGCGAGCTGGCCGAAAACCTGTTGAGGTGTTTCTGGGTCAGTAACCAGTATGCTCGATAAGCTGGCCTCTATAGCCTCGTTATCAGCAGAACCTCGTCTGGCAAGCTGCTGAACCAGCGCCGCAGCTTGACATACACCAGCAAGAGCTAGGTTATTTTCTATGTCGGTATCTAACATCAGCGAATATAACTCTCAATAATACCGCCGCCAAGGCAAACTTCGTCACTATAGAACACCGCTGACTGCCCCGGCGTTACCGCCTTCTGAGGCTCATCAAACATCACTTCAATGGTGTCGTCTTGAGTTGGCGTTATTGTACATGGGATATCGGCCTGGCGATAACGGGTTTTAACTACCGCGCGCACAGGTTCCGTAATTGTTTTTCTATCCACCCAGTGTAGCTGCTTTGCTACCAAGCCTTTCGAGTATAGGCGAGGGTGGTCGGCACCTTGGCCCACAATAAGCACGTTGCGAGCAACATCTTTATCTACCACATACCAAGGGTCGTCACCGTATTTGGCTAATCCACCAATGTGTAAGCCTTTACGTTGACCTAGCGTGTGATACATCAAGCCTTCGTGTTGGCCAATTTCTTCGCCTTCTGCTGTTTCAATAACACCAGGCTGAGCGGGAAGGTAACGAGCCAGGAAGTCTTTGAATTTGCGTTCACCAATAAAGCAAATCCCGGTAGAGTCTTTCTTATCATGAGTGATAAGACCTTGCTCCTCGGCAATTTTGCGAACTAATGGCTTTTCGATGTCACCCACAGGGAAGAGCGTTTTAGCAACGTGCTCTTCGCCTAATGTGTAAAGAAAGTAGCTCTGGTCTTTGTTGTTATCAAGACCGCGTAGCATTTGCCATTTACCGTCAACTTCTCGGCGACGAACATAGTGACCAGTAGCAATGTAGTCAGCGCCAAGGTCTTCTGCTGCAAATTCAAGAAACGCTTTAAACTTAATTTCTTTGTTGCACATAATATCTGGGTTTGGCGTACGGCCCGCTTTGTATTCCTCTAAGAAATACTCAAACACGTTATCCCAGTATTCTGCTGCAAAGTTAATGGTGTGCAGTTCAATGCCAAGTTTGTCAGCAACCGCTTGTGCATCTTTTAAATCTTCCGCTGCGGCACAGTATTCATCGTTGTCGTCTTCTTCCCAGTTTTTCATGAAAAGACCTTCAACCTGATAACCCTGTTGTTGGAGTAGGTAGGCTGAAACAGACGAATCGACACCGCCGGACATTCCGACGATCACTTTTTTGCTGGCGTTAGATTCAATATCACTCACTATGGATTGCACACTCATTTGATTAATAAAAAAGAAACCGTATTTGTTAAATCAGTCACCAATTAACATGTTGATAAATATGCTAAGGCGCTTACCCACTCAGTGGGCCATACCACTAATCAGCCACTTACAAATCGGCCCGTTTTCGAGGTCGCGGATTTTATCAGATTCCGATAGCTAATTCACATTTAATCCTTATCTGATTAAGTAATTAAATATGTGCCAAGCGGCCGTTGGCCTTTGCTGTAAAAAATTGTCTATATGCAAAGATGAACAGCAACCTTTAACAGCGCTAAAAATCCGTGACGTTTCGGTGCCTCTTTTAGTGTGGTCAAGGAAGGTGATTTCAAGTATTAGAAATTGAATTGCTTTAAAAGTGAACGTAGCTGCCATTATCAATACCATCAATGGTCCAATTACCCACGCGATATCTGATGAGCCGAAGGGTGGGGTAGCCGACGTGCGCTGTCATACGTCGCACTTGTCTGTTTCTGCCTTCTGTAATGGTAATTTCTACCCAGCTAGTAGGGATCGACTGTCTAAAGCGTACGGGCGGATTCCTCGGCCACACGCTAGGTGCTTCCATGGCCTTTACTTTCGCGGGGCGAGTCATTCCATCTTTTAATTCTACGCCGTCACGCAACGCCTGCATTGCTTTTTCGTCCATAATACCTTCAACTTGCACCCAATAGGTTTTGCTGGTTTTAGCTTTTGGGTTAGCAAGTTTATGCTGAAGCTTTCCGTCATTGGTGAGTACGAGAAGACCTTCCGAATCTCTGTCGAGTCGTCCTGCGGCATACACACCGGGAACATCAATATAGTCCTTTAGGGTTTCTCTACCGTCTGCATCAGTAAATTGAGAAAGAACTTGAAAGGGCTTATTAAAAAGCACCACTTTAGCGTTTGAAGACATATTACTTCCGCTTGTTTAAATTCAAAATTTCGGGGGGGATTTTACGACAAATGGCGATGCTTCGCATGGGAAAATCAACCGCAAATAGTGGTTTGCTCAATGAAGTTTGTCGATAAATTCAGTGATCTTATGAGTTAAGACAATGGTATGACTTGTAACTCAAACTTTCGACCCTATACTAATGGACGCTCCCATTTTTATAAGAGAGCGCATCTGCATAATTATTAGACAGTTTTAGCAGTGATAAGCGGGCTTGCTTATACATCGTATCTCGAAATTGCGTACGACTAGGTAGTCGAGTGCAAAGCCATGAGATGCATATTGCTAACATAGGGAATTGAATAATATGTAGGGAAGAAAACAGCAAGTGACCTAGTGCTTAATAAAAGCAAAAGGTGGAAAACATCAAATACGTTTCGCAATGACTGTGGGCGTGACATGAACATGTTGCGGGTTGTTGCGACCTAATGGACTAAAGACGACAGTACCCTGTCGAGAAAATTGAGGTATATAATGACCAAGTCTAAGATCATCTACACGAAGACTGATGAAGCGCCAATGCTGGCGACTTACTCACTTCTTCCAATCATCCAGAAGTTTGCTGCGGCTGCAGATATCGACGTTGAGCTAAGCGATATTTCACTTGCTGCACGTGTTTTGGCAAATTTCCCTGAGTATCTTTCTGAAGAACAAAGAGTGCCAGACGCGCTAGCTGAACTGGGTGAGATGACCCAAGACCCGAACGCTAACATCATCAAGCTTCCAAACATCAGTGCCTCAATTCCACAGCTTCGTGCAACTATCAAAGAATTAAACGCAAAAGGCTTTAATGTACCAGCGTTCCCTGATTCACCTAAAACAGCTGAAGACGAAGAAATTCGCGAGCGTTACGGTAAAGTATTAGGTAGTGCGGTAAACCCTGTGCTACGTGAAGGTAACTCGGACCGTCGTGCACCGACAGCGGTGAAGAACTATGCCCGTAAGCACCCGCATTCAATGGGTGAGTGGTCTCAAGCTTCTCGTTCGCACGTAGCGCACATGCGCGGTGGCGATTTCTACTCTGGTGAGAAATCAGTGACAGTTGAGAAAGACGGTCACGTTAGCATCGAATTTACGGGTAAAGATGGCAGCAAGAAAACCCTTAAACCGCGTGTAGATTTGCTAGCTGGCGAAGTTATCGACGGCATGTTTATGAGCAAAAAAGCGCTGTGTGAATTCTTCGAAGAGCAAATTGAAGATGCGAAAAACACAGGCATTCTTTTCTCACTACACGTAAAAGCGACCATGATGAAGGTGTCTCACCCAATCGTATTCGGTCACTGTGTAAAAGTATTTTACAAAGATCTATTCAACAAATGGGGTGACCTGTTTGAAGAGCTAGGTGTTAACCCTAACAACGGTCTAGGTAGCGTTTACGACAAAATTGCAAGCCTACCTGAGAGCCAACGCTCTGAAATTCAAAAAGATATCAACGCATGTTATGCCGACCGCCCGCCAATTGCGATGGTTAACTCTGACAAAGGTATCTCGAACCTTCACGTACCTAGTGACGTAATTGTTGATGCCTCTATGCCTGCAATGATCCGTAACTCTGGTCAAATGTGGGGACCAGATGGAAAGGCGCACGACACTAAAGCAGTTATTCCAGAGAGTACTTATGCAACCATTTACCAAGAAGTTATCAACTTCTGTAAAACGCATGGTGCATTCGACCCGACAACGATGGGTACAGTGCCTAACGTTGGTCTAATGGCGCAAAAAGCAGAAGAGTACGGTTCACACGACAAAACGTTTGAACTTGAAGCAGACGGTACTGTGTCGATTATTGACCAAGACGGCAATGTTCTTATCTCTCACGATGTTGAAGAAGGTGATATCTGGCGTATGTGTCAGGTGAAAGACGCACCTATTCAAGATTGGGTTAAGCTAGCAGTAACGCGTTCACGTCAATCTGGTATGCCTGCGGTATTCTGGCTAGATGACGAACGTGCTCACGATGCGCAACTTATCAAGAAAGTTGAAAAGTACCTACAAGACCATGATACCAACGGTCTAGACATTCAAATTATGTCTCCTGTACGCGCTATTCGCTACAGCATGGAACGTGCAATTCGCGGTCTGGATACCATTTCAGTAACGGGTAACGTACTTCGTGATTACCTTACTGATTTGTTCCCAATACTAGAGCTTGGTACCAGTGCTAAAATGCTATCAATTGTTCCGTTGATGGCTGGTGGTGGCCTTTATGAAACGGGCGCGGGCGGTAGTGCACCTAAGCACGTGCAACAGTTCGTTGAAGAAGGTCACTTGCGTTGGGACTCACTCGGTGAATTCCTGGCACTTGCTGTATCGCTAGAAGATGTTGCTATTAAGCACAGCAACACCAAAGCAAAAGTTATTGCTACTGCACTTGATAAAGCAACGGAAAAACTACTAAACAACGGTAAGTCTCCGCTTCGTAAAGCAGGTCAGTTGGACAACCGTGGTAGCCATGTTTACCTAGGTCTATACTGGGCTGAAGAAGTAGCGAACCAAACGGAAGACGCAGAACTAGCTGCGCAATTTAAGCCAGTGTATGAAGAGTTGTCTGCGAAAATTGACGACATCTTGGCTGAGATTGATGCAACGCAAGGTAGCGCGCAAGAAATTGGTGGTTACTACTACCCTGACGAAGATAAGCTTTTCGCAACCATGTCTCCAAGTAAGACATTAAAAGCTATCTTAGGCGCATAGTATTTGTGTATATGCGTTAGGCTTATAGGTCTAGCGCATAGAATAGTATTCTCAAATCTGAGAAGCTATTTCAAAACAACGTTTAAAAGCCCTCTCTTCAAACGAGAGGGCTTTTTTTATGTAGAACCACTATACCTGCGCAAACACGCAGCGATTACGAACATTTTAAACCTAGCTGAGTAGGCAATGGTCTACGCGGACTGGTATAAGGGCTAATAAGGGGTAGGGCGATATACCTTATGTTTTAGAAAGGAATGTATTCTCGAGAAATAAAAGGAACAGGAAAATAGCTCGTTGATTGTCTACTTTGAACTATTACGCAACGTTGAGCTAGTACGCAACGTTAAGATAACGTAATACTTATTTGTGGGGAAAATGAAAACGCACTTATCCGCACAGGCGCTTTACTGCACCTACACATTTTGAATGGCAAGAAAAGCAAAAGCCCGACGTAAAAGGTCAGGCTTTAAAAATTCTTTTCTTAACGCTCTGGTTCTTCTTTGAAGCCAATGTTCTCAGCGTGAAGACCTTTAGGCCCTTGCTGAACTTCGAACGTTACTTCTTGACCCGCTTTTAGCGAACGGTAGCCTTCCATTTGAATCGTAGAGTAATGCGCGAAAATATCTTCGCCGCCGTCCTCAGGAACGATAAATCCAAAACCCTTTGCGTTGTTAAACCATTTAACTTTGCCAACCGCCATACTTCGACTTCCTCTTAATCCTTGAACTCACGAGTATATGCCCCCATTATAGATCCGGAGACACGGTGGAAAGAGTATTGATTGTAGCTGCTACGCAGTAAGTTATGTCGTAGCTAACGTGCAATACTCAAAACCACTATACAAAATGTAGATTTTTTAACCATATTATGTCAAGGGCAAATGTGAATAAATTTATCCAAAAGTTTGTACACATATGTGCCATTAAACCACTATTATTAAGTTATGAGTAAAGACAACGCTATTAGTATCGAAAAGGAAAAACAGAAAGACGCGCAGCGACAGAAGCCGCAGCCGCCTCCCATGTATAAAGTGTTGTTGAACAATGACGACTATACACCGATGGATTTTGTCATTGAGGTACTCATGCAGTTTTTCAATATGGACGCTGAGAAAGCCAACCAACTTATGCTGACCGTTCATTATCAAGGAAAAGCCGTGTGTGGCATTTTTACTGCTGAGATAGCAGAGACAAAAGTGATGCAGGTTAATCAGTACGCACGCAAACATCAGCACCCGTTGATGTGCACGATGGAGCAGGCATAAGGTTTTTTGTAGAGGGCGAGCAATATGTTAAATAAAGAATTAGAACAAACGTTAAATAATGCGTTTGTATTTGCCAGAGAGCATCGTCATGAGTTTATGACGGTTGAGCACTTGTTGTTGGCATTGCTTGATAACTCAGCTGCTCGCGATGCGCTCAAAGCATGTGGTGCCGATATTGAGGCAATTAAAAGCGAACTGTTAGCTTTTGTTAAAGATACTACGCCTCTCATTTTAGATGACCAGTTAAACGAACGCGAAACTCAGCCCACGCTCGGTTTCCAGCGCGTGCTGCAGCGTGCGGTATTCCACGTTCAGTCGTCTGGTAAGGACGAAGTCACTGGCGCCAACGTACTTGTTGCTATATTCAGCGAGCAAGAGTCTCAGGCCGTTTATATTCTCAAGAAGGCGGATGTAACGCGCTTGGATGTGGTGAACTTCATTAGCCATGGCGTAAGCAAAGCGGATGATGATGAGCCTGTAAACCCTGAAGCGTCGGAAGAGGCTGAAGCAGGCGAAGAAGGTGGCTCAGCATTAAGCAAATACGCAACTGATCTAAATCGTCATGCGAAAGACGGCAAAATAGACCCGTTGATTGGCCGCGATTCGGAAGTAGAGCGCACTATTCAAATTCTATGTCGTCGTCGCAAAAACAACCCGCTGCTTGTGGGTGAAGCGGGCGTAGGTAAAACGGCGATCGCAGAAGGTCTTGCATACAGAATCGTTAACGAAGACGTGCCTGATGTTATTGCTGAAAGTACCGTTTATTCACTGGATTTAGGTGGCCTTCTTGCTGGTACCAAATACCGTGGTGACTTTGAGAAGCGTTTGAAAGCAATTCTGAAAGAGCTTGGCAAAGACAAGAACGCCATTTTGTTTATTGATGAAATCCATACCATTATTGGTGCTGGCGCTGCGTCGGGCGGTGTAATGGATGCGTCAAATTTACTTAAGCCTAAGCTATCAAGCGGTGAACTACGCTGTATCGGCTCAACTACATATCAAGAATATCAAGGTATTTTTGAGAAAGACCGCGCCCTTGCACGTCGTTTCCAGAAAGTTGACGTTACTGAGCCTAGCGTCAGCGATACCACAAAGATATTGCTTGGCCTTAAGAGTCGCTACGAAGAGCACCACAATGTGCGTTTCACTCAAAAGGCGATTCAAGCTGCGGCGGAATTGTCGGCTAAATACATCAACGAGCGTCATCTTCCAGATAAAGCCATTGATGTAATGGATGAGGCAGGCGCAAGCCAGCGCTTGTTGCCGCCTTCTAAGCGCAAAAAAACGATAGGTGTGGGCGACATTGAGCAAATTATTGCAAAAATGGCGCGTATCCCTGAGAAGTCTGTATCAGCTTCTGACAAAGAGGTGCTTAAGAACCTTGGCCGCAACCTTAAAATGGTTGTGTTTGGTCAGGATAAGGCTATAGAGACGCTTAATGACGCTATATTGCTATCACGTTCTGGACTTGGAGCTGAAGCAAAACCAATTGGTAGCTTCTTATTTGCCGGTCCAACTGGTGTTGGTAAAACAGAAGTAACCCAACAGCTGGCTAAAATCATGGGTGTTGAGCTTGTACGTTTTGATATGTCTGAGTACATGGAACGTCATGCAGTTAGCCGCCTCATTGGTGCGCCTCCTGGTTACGTTGGTTTTGACCAAGGCGGTCTGTTAACAGATGCGGTAATCAAAAACCCGTACTCAGTAGTGCTGTTAGATGAAATTGAGAAAGCGCATAGCGATATCTACAATATTCTTCTTCAGGTTATGGACCACGGTACGCTGACTGATAACAATGGACGTAAGGTTGACTTTAGAAACGTGGTGTTAGTGATGACCACCAACGCAGGTGTTCAAGAAACCGTACGTAAATCTATTGGCTTTAAGCAGCAAGATCACAGTCACGATGCGATGTCTGAAATCAATAAGGTGTTTACACCTGAATTCAGAAATCGCCTGGACGGTATTATTTGGTTTAACCATCTTGATCCTGAAATTATCTTGCAGGTGGTAGATAAGTTCATTATTGAGCTTCAGGCACAGCTTGACGTTAAAGGCGTGTCGCTAGAGGTCACCAGTGCAGCCCGCGCTTACATGGCTGAGAAAGGCTATGATAAGGCAATGGGAGCACGTCCTATGGCGCGCGTCATTAAAGATGACCTGAAGAAAGAGTTAGCGAACGAGCTATTGTTTGGCGAGTTATCTAAAGGTGGAAACGTTAAAGTAGACTGCGTTGATGACAAACTTACCTTTGAGTACACAGGTGTAGGTGCAACGTCTGAAGAAGCAGAGCCAACCTAATGTAATAAAGCATGTAGCGCTAGGTAGAAAGACTAATGTCGTCTATCAAGCGCTATATCTTCGTTAGTAACTTTGTTTTTAGCGATAGTGCTTCGAGGATGAAATAGGTAAAACCCAGATACGAAAAAGCCCGATCTTAATCGGGCTTTTTTTATGCGTTACCGCTTAAATGGCTCATTATCTTGCGCGATAAACGATACGACCTTTGGTCAAATCGTAAGGAGTCATCTCAACGGTGACCTTATCGCCAGTAAGAATACGGATATAGTTCTTACGCATTTTACCAGAGATGTGTGCAGTCACTACGTGACCGTTTTCTAGTTCAACGCGGAACATAGTGTTAGGTAGCGTGTCTAACACAGTACCTTCCATTTCAATACAATCTTCTTTTGCCATGTAAAGCAGTTACCTCAGTAATTCAAAATTTTTGCCGCGCAGACCTTACCCAATCTTGGGTTCGGTGTAAAGCAATTAAGTGGGTATTTTACTATTTTTGCTAAATAGATGCCATTCATTGTCACTAAACTGCTCAAATGGCAAAAATTTGTGTTTATAAGACATTTTTTGACAGCCCTCTACGTAATAGCCCAAATAAACATAGTGGTGGCCTAAACGCCTCGCTTCCTCAATTTGCATGAGTATCATCCATGTACCTAAAGACGCAGAGCTATAGTCAGGGTCGAAAAACGTGTAGAGCGCAGAGAGGGCACCCATATGTTCGTTAGCATCGACAATGTCAGTTACAGCCACTGCAATGAGCTTGTCGCCATCATAGGCCTCTAGGTAATGGGTTGTCATCCAATCACACAAAACGAAATTGTCGAACTGGGTTCGTGAAGGCGGATACATACTACCGTCGGCATGTCGCTCCGTAATGTAGCGTTCATACAACGGGTAGTATGTGCTTTTAGTTTCACTAACTAGCTGAACGCGAAACCCTTGGTTGGCCTTTAACAGCCTTTTTTGACTGCGAGAGGGGGTATAAGCATTCACCGGAATTCGCACCGACTTACACGCCTTGCAGGCTGGGCAGTGTGGACGGTAAATTTGTTCACCGCTTCGTCGAAATCCCACTTGAATGAGTTGCGAGTATCGCCACGCCTGAAAATCATTATTTTCGGCGTATACTAATAATTGCTCTTGCTCATCGGGCAAATAGCTACATGAAAATGATTGGGTTATACCAAACTTCACGGAGTAATCACTCTTGGCTTCCAACGATTAAGGTAGTCTTCTGACAGCCTACCGTCTTCAGTTAAAGTGTGGTTGTTGTTTTCCAGTTTTTCAATAAAGTTTTCACGGGATAACACATTCGCACCAAGGGATGTCAAATGATCGGTAGGAAGCTGGCAATCAATAAAGGCCATATCGTGAGACTTCATGTGCTCAACCAACGCCATCATAGCAAGTTTTGACGTATTACTTTCCCGGTGAAACATCGATTCACCGCAATATACCTTGCCAATTCCAACGCCATATAGTCCACCCACAAGTGTTTCGCCGTCCCAAACTTCCACAGAGTGCGCTAAACCCAGACCATTGAGCTGCCGGTAAGCCCCAATCATGTCATCGGTAATCCATGTTTCGCTATTGAGTTCACCTGTGTTTGGGTTTTTACGAGGGGTTGATGAACAGGCTTCAATTACACGGTCGAACGCGTAATTCAACGTTACCGTGTATTTTTGTTTTCGAGCAAGCTTCTTAAGGCTTTTCGATGCGGCAAAATTATCGAGTTCAATAATGGCTCTGGGGTCGGGTGACCACCACAACAGCGGTTCGTCATCACTGAACCAAGGGAAAATGCCCTGTGAGTAGGCAGAAAATAAACGTGCAGGACTGAGGTCGCCACCAAATGCTAGCAGGCCGTTAGGTTCGTCTAATGCAGTGTCGACTGGAGGGAAGGGCGCGCCTTCTTCGATGTAATGTAACGCTATCATAATCGGGCCAGAAAAAAGCCCCACTGAACAGCAGGGCTTGGGAAACAGTACTAACCTTGTTCAGGCATCGTACCGTCTAAGTATTTTTCAGCATCTAGCGCCGCCATACACCCTGTACCTGCTGATGTAATGGCCTGACGATAAATATGATCGCTCACGTCACCTGCAGCAAACACACCTTCAACGCTTGTTTGCGTCGCATTGCCGTTTGTACCGCTGTTTACAACGATATAGCCATCTTTCATTTCAAGCTGGCCATCAAAGATATCGGTATTCGGTTTGTGACCGATAGCAACGAATAGCCCCATAACATCAAGCTCTTCAGTGGCATCACTGTTCGTATCTTTAATACGGACTTTGGTTACACCCATTTCGTCACCGAGCACTTCATCTAGTGTACGGTTTAAGTGTAATACCACGTTACCGTTTTCTGCTTTATCACGAAGGCGTTGCTCAAGAATTTTTTCACTTCTAAAGCTATCTCTTCTGTGAATAACATGTACTTCTGATGCAATGTTTGAAAGGTAAAGCGCTTCTTCAACAGCGGTGTTACCACCACCAATTACCGCTACTTTTTGATTGCGGTAGAAGAAACCGTCACAGGTTGCACAAGCAGATACACCTTTACCCATAAACGCTTGCTCTGATTCAAGACCAAGATATTTAGCTGAAGCACCTGTAGCAATGATTAGTGCGTCACACGTATAAGTACCGCTATCTCCGTAAAGCGTGAAAGGGCGCTTCGAAAAGTCGGTCTTATTGATGTGATCGAAAATAATTTCAGTATCGAACTTTTCAGCATGCTTTTGCATACGAACCATTAGATCAGGACCAGTAAGGCCTTCAGGATCGCCCGGCCAGTTTTCTACTTCTGTCGTGGTAGTAAGCTGTCCGCCTTGTTGAATACCAGTTAACAGTACAGGTTTAAGGTTTGCACGTGCAGCATAAACCGCTGCTGAATAACCTGCAGGGCCTGAACCCAAGATAAGTAGACGGACGTGTCTGCTTTCTGCCATTTTCCTCTCCAAATAATTCACCCAATAGGGTTACTTATAAAATTTCTCTTAGAAAGCTAGGTAGGGGCGAAAATCTGTAAATCAAGCTCAACACCTAGTTACTTTTATTATAGTAATTTGCCAGCGCAACATCTGCAGGTCGTTATTCACTTGCTTTAACAAAAGTAACAACAAAGCCATGCAGCACAATGTTTAGGCTTAAGCTCTATATGATGCCTTTAAGCGAGAAAAATGTCACTTAAAGATAGATTGAACTTATGCCTTTTAATTATTAACGCGGGGTGTATTAGCTACACAACGCCGATCTTCACAGCAGACCAAAAGGCAGCCGCCACATCAACGAAACTTAATTAACTACAGTGCAATCGTATTTGATAAGATTGATGTTGATAGTTTATCGCTGTAATTACGTACTGATTTAGAAGAACCAGTTTGTATTAGCCAAAAAGCGGATTACAATTTAGTTATAACTATCGAATAATGACGTGAGTGATATCAGCATTAATGCTGATAGTAAGGTTTATCAAAGAGGTGAGGCATGTCTCAATCAATAATGACGTTGTTGAAAAACGGTCAGCAGTACATGAAGACATGGCCTGTAAGAAAAGAACTCTATGCCTTTTTCCCAGAGTGTAGAGTTGTAGCAGCGACTAAGTTTGCAATTAAAACCATGCCGCCAGTGGCAATGGTTTCATGCGCGCTGCTCTATCAGAGTTTAGGCGCCGATTATCTACCTCAAACCATTACCATAGGTGCTTTCTTCTTAAGTCTGCCTATGCAAGGTTTGCTTTGGCTAGGACATCGCTCTGACCAATACCTTCCACCACAACTGAAAAGCTGGTACCAAGAAATCCACTCAAAAATGCGCTCGCAAGGTGTGGCTATGACCAATGCTAAATCAAAACCAAAATATAAAGAGCTAGCGCAACTTCTTAAGACAGCGTTTAACGATTTAGACAACGCATTTACTAAACACTGGTTTAATTAACAGCACGTATCCTGTAAATACCGCTCGCCAGACAGCGTCTTGGGTCAAAAGGCTTTTAGGCTGCCAACGTCTGGTGCGCGAAGCAAGGCCTGACACTTCCTACATTTGTATTGTGCCCCTTTTAAAATATTATTGTGTCTGCGTGTACTTAGCGCATAAGTGTCACAGTCACACACATAATGAAAAGTGCGGGCTACCCGTTTCACGTCAAATTGATGGGTAGTATTAGGCGTGCAGTTAAATACGCTGCGCATTATCGACTGCCATTCTTTGCCGTGGGGCTGAACTCTGCCAAACAGAACCCATACCAACAAATGGCTGACTTCGTGTGGTACCACGTCACTTAAAAAGGCATCGATATTATCTTTAAACAGAAGTGGGTGAAAATTCACGCGGTTTTGCTGTAAAAACGCAGTACCCGCATTTTTCCCCGACCGTCTAAAAGTGATCGTAGGGCGCTTGAACGTTTGCTTGAAGTATTGCTCTGCTTGCTCATAGCAATAAAAAACAGCGTCGGTAATAACGCGACGCTGTTCTTGAGTTAAGTCATTTGAAGCGATGTTGCTGCCTCTGTCTTTTTACTGTTTCTACTTATTTGCTGCGCGTATTATTTAACGTCACAAGGTAAACATAGCACGTAGGTACCCTTAGGGTCGTTTAGTTGGTTTACTAAACTGAACTCTTTAAGTACGCGCTTAAATTCATTTACCAGTGCAGAGTCGGCATGGGCAAATTGCCATTTGCCCACAAACGTCATTGCCTGGCCAAAGAATTCCTTCCAGAAAATTTCCTGGGCACTCAGCGTACGTTGTACGTAGAACGTATCATAATTTTCTAGCTCGGCGAGCTCGGCCGCAGCAACTACAGCATCGTCAACCGTACCAAGCTGGTCTACCAAGCCAAGTTCAATTGCATCTTCGCCAATCCACACGCGTCCTTGGGCAACACTATCCACTTCTTCTACCGACATACCACGAGCATTTGAAACCAACGACAAGAAGTTTCCGTAAGTGTTTTCAACGTTGCGCTGAAGAATCTGACCGAATTCTGGTGCTAGTGGACGCACAGTAGAGAAGCCTGCAAGCTCTGTAGAGCCCACACCGTCACTGTGAATACCTAAATAATCCAGTGAATTCTCGTAGGTCATAAACATACCAAACACGCCAATCGAGCCTGTAATTGTGCTAGGGCTTGCAATTATTCTATCGGTACTTGCTGCAATCCAATAACCGCCTGAAGCTGCATAGGTGCTCATAGAAGCAATAACGGGCTTGCCTGCTTGTTGTAGTTGCAACACTTCCTGACGAATAATTTCAGAGGCGAATGCGCTGCCTCCAGGAGAATCAATCTGAAGAACCACTGCTTTTACGTTGTCGTCTAGACGTGCCTTTCTTAAAAGACGAGCGGTGCTGTCTCCACCTATAGTACCGGCTTTTTGATTACCGTCTAAGATGGTGCCCTTGGCAACTACAATCGCCACTTTATCCATATCTGACTCGATAACCGGCATAGGCGGGTTAACAACTTTAAGATAGGTATTGAACGAAGTGAGGTTAACGCCGTGATTGTTTTCATCTTCACCGACTAACTCAGTAAGCTCCAATCTTACTTCTTCGCGGGTCTTCAATGCGTCTACCCAATTATTCTCAAGCGCATACTGTGCGAAATCGCCGCCTGCCGCTTCAAACTTTGCTAATAAACCTTCAAGGGTCTCGTCAAAGTTTGCTTCATCGATACCGCGAGCTGCTGCTACATCCGCTTTGTATTGCGCCCAGTAACCATCTAACCACTGTTTCTCCGCTTCCTTTGCTTCTTCAGACATATCATTTCGCATGATAGGCTCAACAGCAGATTTATAAGTACCAACCCGGAAGATATGCGTGGTTACTTTTAACTTTTCTAGCATGTCTTTGAAGTACATGCCATAACGGCCGTAGCCTTCAAACATTAACCCGCCCATTGGGTTCAGATAGATGCTATCAGCGTGTGCTGCCAAGTAATATTGGTCTTGGGAAAAGTAATCGCCAATGGCATAAACGGGCTTTTCAGACTCTTTAAATGCGTCAATAGCATTAGCTACGGTGCGCAACTTGTCTAAACCACCGCCGGTAAGACCTTGAAGGTCAAGAACCAAAGCTTTAATACGGCGATCCTTTTGCGCATTTTCAAGCACTTTCACTACATCGCGTACCAATACTTCTGGGTTTTCAGGTTCACTGCCTAGCGATTCTTGTAAGAACTGTTCGAAAGGATCAATGCTTTCTTTTTCTATAACTAGCTTGCCGTTAAGCGTAAGAAACAAAGCACTGTCTTTGTTTACGGTAAACTGTTCATCGTCCTGACCAGTTATTGCGATTATCAATCCAACAAAAATAACAATGAATATCAAATTAAAGAAAAGTTTGCGGGTGAAGTTAAGCACCGTCCACAAGCCAATAAACAAGGATTTAGTCCAATTTCCTTTGGCTGCCATTTTAATCACTACCTTTTTTTGAATTAACTAACCAGAGCAAGATAGATCAGGCATACCTTACTCACGTACTGCATTCTATTATGTTACCTAAATCGAGTAAGATCGCGAACTTAATTGTAATTTTTTGTGAGTGTCTTTGTTTTCGGCGACTTACGATGACTTTTATTCTGCGTTCTTTTTTTCGTCTTGTTCCAGCCACTTTCGAATGAGGGAGGCAATACGTTTGTGACTATCCTCGCTCATCGTCATAAGAAATTTTCCATTCTTTGCTTTATAGCCGGTTTTTCCATGGCCCTTTTTCATTAGTCGTAAAAACGGTGAGGGCTTATTTTCGCGCGATGAAATTTTTTTCATAAAGTGCCGTTCTTATTTCTTAATCACACAAAGTAGGCAAAACAATGACACACATTTACCAACAAATCGTAGCCCGACTGCAAGTGGCAGATGGCATTCCTTTACTTTTATTGCGCTTGTATTTAGCACCAGTGATGATACAGGCTGGCTGGAATAAAGCATCCAGTTTCGACAGTATTGTAGATTGGTTTGGTAACGATGATTATGGGCTTGGTTTACCAATGCCTTTGGTAATGGCGTTCTTAGCTACAGCCGCAGAACTCGTGGGCGGTGTTCTATTGTTATTGGGTGCATTGACCCGCTTGGTGAGTATTCCATTAATGGTAACCATGATAGTCGCTATGGTGAGTGTTCACGCTAAGAATGGATGGCTCGCTATTGCTGATGCGTCTTCATGGCTAGCTGACGGTACAATCTTACTGAATGAAAACATTATGGCTGCGCCAGAAAAGCTTGCGGCAGCTAAATCATTGTTACAAGAGCACGGCCATTATGACTGGCTTACTTCCAGCGGTAACTTTGTGGTACTTAACAACGGCATCGAATTCGCAGCTACCTATTTTATTATGCTTTTAGTTTTGTTTATCTATGGTGGTGGACGCTTCTTTAGTGTCGATTTCTATATGAATAAAGCCATGCGTTCTAAAAGTAATTAGGGACGCTCCATTTCCTGTACAAAAGGCCGGAATTTTCTGGTCTTTTTCGTTTATGAACCGTAGGATCTAGCATTCAGGTTAGGTAAATTATTGTTGTTGGCACGCTTGTCTCGATTGTGAAAATCGAAGCGTGATAATAGCAACGCGAAAAAATAAAGTAGGGACGTAAATGGACGCATTAACATTGTTACTCAACAGAAGTTCTCAGCCTCGATTGGAAGCGCCAGCACCTAGTGGAGATGCCTTAGAGAATATTATGCAGGCTGCACTACGTGCCCCAGACCATGCTTGTCTTACTCCTTGGCGTTTTATCGTGTGCACAGGAAAAGGGCTTGATAAGCTAGGTGCACTCTATGAGCAATCCGCTATTGAAAATGAAAAGTCGCAGAAAGAAATTGAACGTGCCGTGCAGCTTCCTCACCGCGCACCTATGGTTATCGTAGCCATCGCAAAGCATGTGGAACATGAAAAGGTACCGCGTGTTGAGCAGATAGCGTCGGCAAGCTGTGGCGTTATGGCGATGCAAATGGCAGCAGTAGCACAAGGGTTTAACGGCATGTGGCGCACCGGTGGCTACGCACACTGTGAGACGGTAAGAAACGGATTAGGTTTAAGTGAAGAAGACGAGCTGGTAGGTTTCTTATATTTAGGAACACCAGCGTTTGAGCCTGCACCTAAACCGCAAAGAAATAGTAACGACTACTTTGAATTCTGGCAGTAGTTGATACCTATTCGAATAAACTGCCGCATTAGATAGCTAGCGGCGAGTAAGAAGGGTCTTATTTTTATAAGTAAGCTAAAATAAGACCCTAACATTTAACCTAGAAAGATAGGTCTACATTATAACCAGCGAACTTCCTGATATTAATAACGCGATCGCCATCTAGCATCCAGTATTGCCCTTTGATACCTTGCAACACACCAGTAAATGACGGTGTCTTATCTAAGTTTAAAGATTTTATCTTTACCGGATAATCTTCAACAGGGTAATGAATATCATGGATAGGCGTAGTCACTTCTGATACTGCTTGAAGCCCTTTTTCTTGCTTCAGCGCTTCTAGCTCACTTTCAATTTTACCCATTAATTCGGTTTTGACCTGTTCTAAATCAACCTCGTCAGGTTTGCCCTTTAACATTGTTCGCCAATTGGTTTTATCTGCAATGTGATCTTTGCAT
Source organism: Alteromonas sp. CNT1-28 (assembly GCF_022348345.1). Lineage (NCBI taxonomy): Bacteria > Pseudomonadati > Pseudomonadota > Gammaproteobacteria > Alteromonadales > Alteromonadaceae > Alteromonas > Alteromonas sp. CNT1-28. The sequence continues at coordinate 45,062 of NZ_JAKREZ010000012.1, forward strand.
AACGTTTCAACCAAACCACTGGTAAGCCTGTCAGGAACTCGCAGCATTACGGTAGCTTGCGTAGCTCCTTGATCCATCCACCGCGTAGACACGCCTTCGGTGACTTGACGAGTGATGCCCACTTTTACCGTACCTGTGTTAGCCAAATAAACAAAATGCTCACTAAAGCAATGTTCTTCACCCCACTGAGGTTCTCTGCACGTCCCTTCGTGGTAATGGCACTTTTCTGGCTTAATAATGCAGCTATCGCATTGTGCCAGCGATATCAAACACGGGTAGCAGTATCCTTGGTTGAAGCTTTTTTTGGTTTTGCGGTTGCAGTGAACACAGTTGATTTCACCAGAGTAGGTTACCGTTACTTCCTTGCCGATAAGAGAATTGATATCTACCAACTCATCACCAATTGGAAGCGAGTAGTGCACGGTATTGTTTTCATCGGCGGAGGTACGCATTTTTTTAAGCATACCCGAATATGTTGTTGTCACTTGTTGAAACCTTTTTCTTAAAAACTTTATTTGTAACGCTGTTAGTCGCTTAATTCGCCGCGCAAGTTTTGCGTTAATAGATGGCTTATTTCCTCAAAAGGAAGCCCTTTACTTAATAAGTAGTGCAGTTTCGCGAGGGCAGCCTCGGGTGTCATATCGCTACCCGATAAAACTCCTACTTCTTGTAGGCAATGGCCGGTGGCATAGCCACCCATGTTTACGCGACCGCGCATACACTGGGTACAATTCAAAACAGGAATTTCTCTGGCTTTTGCGTATTTTAACTGTGCAATAAGCTCAGGGTTCTGAGGTGCATTGCCCACACCATAGCTCAGTAAAATCAGTGCATTCACCGGCTGCTGCAGCGTGTTTTTAATCACCTCTGGCGCAATACCTGGATACAAACTAACCATGCCGATCGGTTGGGCTTTGACGTTCGATACCGTTAAGGTGTTATTTGGTGTCTTCGCTAATTCACCGGCTTTCAGACGAATGTTAATGCCAGCTTCTAACAGTGGAGGAAAGTTAGGGGAGTCAAAGGCACTGAACCCATCTGCATCTACTTTACGGCTGCGGTTGCCACGAAGTAGTCTGTTGTTGAAGAACAGTCCGACTTCGGCAATGGGGAAGTTCGCGGCAACGTATAACGCGTTTAGAAGGTTGACTTGACCATCTGAGCGAAGCTCTGCCAGTGGAATTTGAGAACCGGTAACAATGACAGGTTTTGACAAATCCTCAAGCATGAAACTCAACGCCGAGGCGGTGTATGCCATGGTGTCTGTACCGTGCAAAATAATGAAGCCATCGTACTTGTCGTAGTTGTCGGCGATATCATCGGCAATACGCTGCCAGTCAGACGGATCCATGTCTGATGAATCGATAAGGTTATCGTATTCATGTAGTGTAAAAAGGGGCATTTCAGAGCGGTGAAACTCCGGCATCTTTTTCAGTGTGTCTGACAAGAAGCCTGCAGCGGGTACGTAGCCTTGCTTAGACGGCTTCATACCAATAGTTCCACCTGTATAGGCAATGTATATATGTTTGCGCATGAAATGACCTTACCCTTAATTTGGGAATACTTTTCAAAAGGGGATAGCGTAATTTGACGGGCATTCTAACAATACCCACGGGTTTGTCACCCTGAAATACGAAGGCACAAAAAAGCGGTGAAGATCACCGCTTTTATTCTGTATCAACTTTTTAGCAACGTTAGGCTGAGCCCTATGCTGAAGTTCGGTACTACTTAACTTCTTTACCCGCTGCTTGTTGGTCTGCATGGTAGCTCGAGCGGACCATAGGGCCACATGCTGCATGCGTGAAGCCAATTTCTTTTGCGTAGTCACCAAGGGCGTCGAATTCCTTGGGGTGTACGTAGCGCTTAACCGGGTAGTGGTGACGGCTTGGCTGAAGGTATTGACCCAGCGTAAGCATGTCCACATTGTGAGCGCGCAGATCATCAAGTACGCCTTGAATTTCTTCGTTCTCTTCGCCCATACCCATCATCAGACCAGATTTGGTCATCACGTCAGGGTGTTGCGCTTTAAACTTCTTAAGCAAATCCAACGACCATTGGTAATTCGCGCCAGGGCGACATTCACGGTATAAACGGGGGATCGTCTCTAAGTTGTGGTTGAACACATCAGGCACGCCATTTTTGAAAATCTCAAGTGCACGATCCATACGTCCACGAAAATCGGGTACTAATACTTCGATTGTCGTTGTTGGGCTGTGTTCGCGAATGGCATTAATACAATCTACGAAATGCTGAGCGCCACCGTCGCGAAGGTCATCGCGGTCAACAGAAGTAATAACCACATAGCGCAAATTCATTTCTGCAATGGTTTTAGCCAGCTTCTCAGGCTCTTCTGCGCTCGGAGGCAGTGGTTTACCGTGGGCTACGTCACAGAAAGGACAACGACGGGTACAAATATCACCAAGAATCATAAAGGTGGCTGTACCGTGGTTGAAACACTCGGCAAGGTTAGGACAACTCGCTTCTTCACACACAGAGTGAAGGTTGTTTTTGCGAAGTGTTTGTTTGATGTGATCAATTTTCTCGGTAGTACGAGGAAGCTTGATTTTAATCCACTCCGGCTTGCGCAGCATTTCTTCCTTTTCAGTAGGAATAATAGTGACGGGAATGTGTTTTACTTTTTCATCATCACGGAGTTTTACCCCCGCTTGAGGTCGTGCATTACTCATCAAAACCTTCTTTGTATGTTGGCTGTGCAATGGAAAGCGCTTCTAGCAACAAATGCGTTAATTCATTACCAGCGGTCTCAAGCGTAGTTGGACCATTGAGGCGCGCGGTATCGATCATTTCCATACCGGCATAACCGCAAGGGTTAATACGCTGAAACGGTGATAAGTCCATATTAACATTTAAAGCTAAGCCATGAAACGAGCAGCCATTACGTATTCTTAAACCTAATGAACAAACTTTCTTCTCATCGACGTATACGCCAGGCGCATCGGGCTTTGGGTACGCGGTTACGCCATATTTTTCGAGTAGTCCGACCACCGCTTCTTCCATAGCAGTGACTAAATGACGAACACCCAGTTTTCTGCGCTTAATGTTTAGCATCAGATAAATAACTTGTTGCCCTGGACCGTGGTAGGTCACTTGGCCGCCCCGGTCAACCTGAACAACAGGAATGTCACCAGGCATAAGTATGTGTTCAGCTTTGCCCGCTTGTCCTTGCGTAAAGACAGCATCGTGCTCAACAAGCCAAATTTCATCCTGGGTGTTTTGGTCGCGTTCATCGGTGAAGCGCTTCATTGCCTCGAAGATAGGCTCATACGGCTGACGCCCTAATTGACGCACTATAACGCCGTTTGCGTCAGACGCTATCGACTGCTCATTCACTTAAAGTACAACCCTAACCAGCTCTAATTTGGCAAGTTCAGTGTAAATGGTTTCCATGTGCTCTTTACTGGTTACACGCACACTGATAGAAACCGAGTGGTAAGTACCTTTACTACTTGGTTTTACGTTAGGCGAGTAATCGCCTGGCGCATGTTGCTGAAGGCAGCTCACTACCTGTTGAGGTAGGTCTTCATGAGCAACGCCCATGACTTTAAACGTTTGGTTTGTTGGAAAATCTAGTAATTCGTCGAAACGGGTATCCATGCGATATCCTTGGTACTTAAAATATCATATAAAAAAACGGCCAGATTGTAACAAATCTGGCCGCTTCACAACTAGCTTTTTAACGTATTCAGTAAAGGTGTTTACTCGTCGTCAAATCCTAGCTGAAGCATAATGTAGTCTTTCATGCGATTAAAGAAGCTGCCTTCTTTTACTTCTTGAAGGGTAACTAGGGGATAGCTAGCCACATCTTCACCGTCTAGTTGTAGATAAAGTTTTCCAACAACCTGACCTTTTGCAAGTGGTGCTTCAAGCTTGTCATCAAGTTCGAAGTTAGCTTCTAAATTAGCCGCCTGACCGCGTGGAATAGTAATGGGGGTAGATTGATTAATTCCAAGGTCTACTGTCTCTCTATCACCCATATAGATGCGGTGAGCAACGAAACTATGACCAGCTTGGTATGGCGTAAGTGTCTCGTAAAAACGGAAGCCATACTTAAGTAGCTTTTTGTTTTCAACTTTACGTGCACGTTCGCTATCAGTCCCCATAACTACAGAGATTAGACGCATACCGCCTTGCTCTGCAGAAGTGATTAGGCTGTAGCCCGCATCAGACGTGTGGCCAGTTTTAATGCCATCAACGTTTAAGCTTTTGTCCCACAACAGGCTATTGCGGTTGTATTGCTTAATGCCGTTGTAGGTGAATTCCTTCTCGCTATAAATCTTGTACATTTCTGGCGTTTCTGCGATAAGCGCGCGAGACAGAATCGCCATGTCACGAGGGGTAGTGTAGTGGTCAGGGTCGTGAAGACCGTGAGCATTAACCCAGTGAGAACCACTCATGCCAAGTGATGCCGTGTGTGCATTCATCATGCTGGCAAAAGCAGATTCTGAACCTGCTACGTGTTCTGCCATAGCAACACAGGCGTCGTTACCTGACTGCACAACAATGCCACGTAGTAAGTCACGTACTGAAACTTGTGTACCTACTTCAATAAACATTTTTGACGAGTCAGGGAATTTCTTCGCCCATGCGTTTTCCGAGATAGTCACTTCGTCGTCTAAGCTGATGTTACCGGCCTGTAATTCTTTGCCAATAACATAAATAGTCATTATTTTCGTTAAGCTCGCAGGAGCAAGCTGCATGTCTGCATTTTTAGATGCAATCACATGACCCGTTTCAAAGTCGGTTAGAAGAAAACCTTCTGCGGCAACTGAAGGAGCAGGCGGAGTGACTACGGCAGCATTTGCTGTGTGTAGTAAAGTGCCTATCACCAAAAAGGCAAATGAAAGTAATGACGGTTTAGCGCGTTGAATTATTCTGAGCATGGTTCTAATTTCTTTGACCGTTTTATCCGTGTGAGTTAAAGCTTACCCTATTGTTGCGATGACCGCGAAACGATGACCGCAAAACATGGCTACCCAATTTTAGCTTTTGTCCAGTTCGTAACCGAATTCTGTTGTTTCACCTACTTATTAGCTGAGGTGACGAGAGATCTTAACGAAAGGCTGCTTATAAGACTAGGTTTTATCAAAAAAGTTTACGTGATTGTAGGTATTAGGCGAAGAAACCGTGATATTGCCTGCTGAATGACACAATGCTGCCACAATGTCGTTGTTTTTATGAGCGTGCGACAACCCAACTAACTACATGGTCTGCGTAATCGCGTAAGCGTTGGGATAGCCATTTTGCTTTAATTGTTCAAGAACCTCCGCGACGACTGCTTCATCGTGGATAGGGCCTAACTGTAGTTTATAAATGTTATCTGCTACTGGCAGGTGAGCGGGAATTTGATATAACGCCGATAGCACGTTAGAGATAGATTTTGCTTTCTCGGCGTTTGAAAGCGCAGCAACTTGAATATAAATCGCATCACTTACCGCGTTGCTACTTTTCTCACTGCTGCTTGAGTTGGTATCCGCGGTGTTCGAAGAGGGGGCTAATGGCGGGGTGGGTGAAGTTGCTGCCATGGCCGGTGCGGGTACTACCGCAATACCCAAGTATTCATCGTAAGTAACAGTTGGACTGTTTCCCACCGTCACATTGTTTTGTTCGTCAAAGTGGATAACTTCAAGTTTGACTCGCGCTGTGCCTTTGCTGTGGTAGCCTAGTTTTACTGCGGCTGCATACGACAAATCGATAATTCTATCATCGTGAAAAGGGCCTCGGTCGTTAACGCGGACGATCGCTTGTTTGTTATTTTCCAAGTTAGTAACACGCACGTAAGAGGGCAGTGGCAATGTTTTGTGAGCCGCGCTCATGGCAAACATATTGTAAGTTTCGCCATTTGAGGTTAAGTGACCGTGAAACTTTTGGCCATACCAACTGGCGTAGCCGACCTCTTCATAGCCCTTACCACTATCCATTGGCGTGTAGTGCTTGCCCAGTACCTTGTAGGGCCTGCTGTTAAACATGCGGTAGGCTTCGTATTTTGGTACAGCATCAAGTGTTTCTGGTTTCTTGGCAACGTGCTTAGGCGCTGAGTCTTGCTTTTGAGTATAGCGACCAGATTGTGTAGGTGCACTTTGGCATCCCACTAATGCCAAAACTATTAAAACAGCTGAGCCATAGCGAAAGAACTGTCCGTTTGCCAGATTCTGGTTAACAAGACCCGCATTAACTAAACCCGCTTTTACAAAATCAAGTACCGAAAAAAGGCGCTGCAACATACAAGTTATCTAGACATTAAACGTTTCTGAGTGGCAATGGCCATAAGAATGCCAAAACCTGCCATTAAAGTCACCATAGATGTTCCTCCAAAGCTCACTAGAGGAAGGGGAACACCCACCACGGGAAGTAATCCGGACACCATGCCCATGTTTACAAATACATAAACAAAAAAGGTGAGGGTAATACTGCCACCAAGCAATTTTGCATAGGCGTCTTGTGCTCGACTAGAAATTATAAGGCCGCGCATAATTATAAAAATGTATATTGCCATTAAACACATTACACCGGTAAGACCAAACTCTTCGCTGAATACTGAAAAGATAAAGTCGGTGTGACGTTCGGGTAAAAACTCGAGTTGTGATTGCGTGCCTTGCAGCCAGCCTTTGCCGTCTACACCACCGGAACCAATGGCAATTTTAGATTGGATTATGTGGTAGCCAGACCCTAGCGGGTCGCTTTCTGGATTTAAAAAGGTAAGCACCCGCTGTTTTTGATAATCCTTCATTAAAAAGAACCACATCACAGGCGCAAACGCGCCAACTAACCCGCCTACAACAGAAATAAGCCGCCAGCTCATACCTGCCAGGAATATGGCAAAGATTCCTGAACTGGCGATGAGTAATGAGGTCCCCAAATCAGGCTGCTTTGCAATGAGAATGGTGGGCACGACCACCAAACCAAACCCAACGATAATGTGTGTCGTGCGTGGGGGCATAGTGAATTTACTGATATACCATGCCACCATCATGGGCACGGCAAGCTTCATCAGTTCAGAGGGCTGAAAACGGATAAAGCCCAGGTCTAGCCAGCGCTGTGCGCCTTTGCCCATATCACCAAATAATAATACGGCAATTAGCATAAGCAGGCCTGCACCATAGGCATAGGTTGAGAAAAACCTAAACACGCCCAAAGGGGCTTGGGCTAACCCAAACATAACGATAAAGCTAAATCCCAGCCTGATAAACTGGCGCTCCATTTGCTCCATATCCTGACCTGACGCCGAGTACAGAGTAAATAGCCCAACACAACTTAACACGAGTAGCCCGACTAACAGCCAGCCATCGATATGAATGCGTTGAAGAAAACTTATTTTATTAGGGTTTATGGTAGTTCTCTTCACTAGTTCGTCCCTAACTCATTATCACTGTTTGCCGAGTTAGCCTTGGCAGTTTCAAAAACACGGTCTCTGAAATAGAAATCCATGATTTGACGGGCGACAGGGGCTGCGTTCTTACTACCACCGCCTACGTTTTCAAGGACCACGGTTACTGATATTTCTGGGTCATTAAAAGGTGCAAAGCCTACATACATGGCGTTGTCTCGAAGACGCTCATCAATTTTAGTAGCGTCATATTTTTCATTCTGACCTACGGTAAATAACTGTGCTGTTCCTGTCTTACCCGCAGAGTCGTAAGGAGTATCTGCAAATGCATGACGTGCGCCGCCTTCTTCGCCACTCACAACATCGCGCATGGCGTTTAACACCACATCCAAATTGTTACGGTTCTTAATTTCTATAGGCCGCAGCGACTTAAGTGGGATAAGGTCGACAGAACTATCGGTGTTCATATAACCGCGAATGATTTGTGGAATATAACGTTCCCCCGCATTGATCAGCGTGTTAACCGATGTATTTAACTGTACCGGCGTGGTGGTCCAATAGCTCTGTCCTATACCAACGGGGATGGTGTCACCAATATACCAAGGTTGATTAAAGCGAGCGCGTTTCCAGCCGCGGCTCGGCATATTAGCATCGGATTCTTCATACAGGTCAATGCCTGTGAAATCACCGAACCCGAATTCGTACATAGATTCACTGATTTTATCGATACCCAGTTTATACGCTAGCTCGTAATAATAAGTATCGCACGACACTTCTATTGCTTTAGCCACATCTACTTTACCGTGGCCCCATCGACGCCAATCGCGCCACACGTGCGACACATTTGGCAGTTGATAGCGTCCAGTGTCATTAACCGTATAGTCTTTAGTGATTACTCCTTCTTCTAGCCCCACAAAACCTAAGTGGGGTTTAATGGTTGAAGCGGGAGGGTATTGCCCCTGTGTTGCTCGGTTAATTAACGGGCGGTCTGGCGAATTCAGTAGCGCAGAGTAATTCTTGCTGCTGATGCCGTGCACAAATAAATTGGGGTCGTAGCTAGGGTTGGAGTAGAGGGCGAGTACGCCACCGGTTTTTACATCGGTGACCACAACAGCGCCGCGCATGCCTTCTATTATTCGCTGAGCCTCTAACTGAAGCTCTAAATCTAAGTTAAGTACGATGTCTTTGCCTGGTGTTGGTGGTTCAACACTAAGTACACGAATAATGCGGCCTTGGTTATTCACCTCTACCTGCTGGTAACCCACCTTTCCATGGAGTAGCTCTTCATGGTATTTCTCAATGCCTAGCTTGCCAATATCGTGGGTGGCAGCGTAATTATCTTCTTGGCCTGCTTCGACTAGCTTTTGTAGGTCTCGCTTGTTAATGCGTGCAACATAACCCAGGGCATGGGTTAGGGTTTCTTTATACGGATAATGACGTGCCAAACGCGCTTCAATTTGAACACCTGGAAACTTGTGTTTGCTGGCAGAAAATAGCGCGACTTCTTCTTCGCTTAACTGAGTGCGAAGCGCAACGGGTTTAAATCGTCGGGTACCTTTAAGCGCTGACTGGAAGCGCTCAAGTTCGTCATTGGTTATACCCATTAGTTCTGTTAAATCTGCCAGGGTTTGGTCGATGTCATCCACTTGCTCTGGAATAACTTCCAAACTGAAAACCGGGCGGTTTTCGGCTAAAAGCACGCCGTTGCGGTCATAGATAAGACCACGGTTTGGCGCTATCGGCAGAACTTTAATGCGATTACCGTTAGAACGGGTTTGATAATCTTCAAACTGGGTAACCTGCAAAGAATAAAGGTTATTAAGTACAATGCCCAACATGGCAACAACAATAATAAAAGCAATGGTCGCACGGCGTGCAAACAAGTTCGCTTCTGCAGAATGATCGCGAATAGCTTGTCGTTTTCTTGGCATTGATTTCCTTTGCATTAGTCTGGCGACGCCTTATTCACGGTGATATGGGTGGTTTTGCGTCACCGACCACGCGCGGTATAAGCTTTCTGTAAGAATGATCCTAACAAGTGGATGGGGTAGAGTTAAGGCTGATAAGGACCACTTTTGTTCCGACGCAGCAATACATTCTGGTGCTAGCCCTTCTGGACCACCAATAAGCAGACTTACGTCCCGTCCGTCCATTTTCCAATTGTCGAGCTGTTTTGCTAAAGTGGGTGTGTCCCAGGGTTTGCCCGTTACTTCTAACGTAACAATGCGGTTTCCTTTGGGAATAGCGGCTAGCATTTGCTCGCCTTCTTTTTCCAAGATGCGCTTAATATCCGCGTTTTTGCCTCGCTTTCCGGCGGGTATTTCAGTGAATGACACTGGCATGTCGCTAGGAAATCGACGAATAAATTCATCCACACCGGTATTTACCCAGTTTGGCATCTTTGTTCCAACCGCGACGATTTGTATACGCACTTCTTTTACCCTTACCGCAGGAATTAGTATTTCACTTATACAATAAAGGCCATACACATTTGAGTATGGCCTTTATTGACCGTGTTACTGCATGTTTATAGCAAGCGTTTACGCCACTACGACCACAGTTTCTCTAGCTGGTAGAAATCACGGGTTTCATCTTGCATAACGTGCAAAATAACATCACCAAAATCAACCAGAACCCATTCGCCGGTTTCCTTACCTTCCACACTTCCCGGTGCGTGGCCCGCTTTCTTCGCTTCTACCATGACATTTTCTGCAATAGATGAAACGTGGCGCTTTGAGTTACCTGAACAAATGATCATGGTATCTGTAATACTTGATTTGCCGCGAACGTCTAGTTCAATAACATCACGGCCTTTCATATCGTCAATTTTGTCTTTAACAAACTGTTTGAGCTGTTGACTCTCCAAGAGTTTTCCTCACTTACTTAACTTTTATATAACTGATGTTCGTTTATGTAATCTAAAACGCTTTCTTCTAACCACAAGTTAGATAGGTTAGCATTTGAACTGTTTGGCGTACCCGATTTCTCGGACGTGGCAGCACTTGCTAGTACGTCACGAATTTCAGTAGATGAAACACTAAAAAGCGGTGTGTTGGTTAACACTACATGGCCTGCAGGCTTTGCGTGAATAACATTTTTATCGTTAGCCACATGACAATCTAACCAAGCTTGTATTGCGGGAGGAGGCAAAAATTTCTCATCGTCTCTGCGCATAACCACTAAGTGACAATAATCGAGCAGGTGTTCCCACTCGTACCATTTGTCCAGATTATACAGTGAATCTGCGCCAATGAAAAAACAGATTGTGTCATCGCTTTTCTCTTTAAGTGCACGCAGGGTTTTAACTGTATAAGAGGGTGACGGAAGCGTCAGTTCAATTAACTCTGGAATAAGTCTGTCATTGTTTTGGGCGCAAAGTTCAATCATTTTTACCCGGTGGCTTTCTGATACACCTACTGACTTATGCGGAGCTAATTTACAAGGCATGAGATGAACGTGGTCTACTCCAATTTCATCTGCCGCTTTTAGTGCCGCACCAATATGGCCTTTATGCGGAGGATTAAACGTACCACCAAGAATGGCTTTCACCGTTGGATCTGCTCGAGAAGCGCCGGAAAGACTCACTTAGAATTGCCCACTATGCTTGCAACAGCGGAATGTCGCGAAGGTCCATACCCATAAACATCATGCACAAGTGACACATTTCAACATAAGGGCGGGCAATCACATTTTGCTTGAATGCATGATCTGCCTGAGTCAGCGCATTTTGGATGTCTTCTAGCTGGGCGACGCTCAGACGATTCAAGGCACTTTGATAAAAACCTTGTCTATTACGCCAAATACCAAACTTTTGCCACTGAATGGGGGCACCGTTTTGCTGCGCTAGTTTTAGTTTCCATAACTGCTCCCACTCTCGAATCAGCGCCCAAATAATGATGTTAGGCTCCAGACCCTCGCTCTCTAATCGGTATAGCATTTTTATGCAGCGGGTACTGTCGCCGCTAAGCATAACATCAACCAGTTGAAACACGTTGAAGCGCGACTGATCGACCATCGCCTTTTCAATTTGTTCGTCTGAAATAGACTGGTGTGGATAGAGCAGGGCGAGCTTGTCTATTTCTTGCTTAGCAGCAAGCATGTTGCCTTCGCAGAAATCAGCGATCATTTTAGCACCAGACGCTGATACGGAGAGTTGGTGGGCATTCAACTGTTGGTTTAGCCATGCATTTAGCTGCTTGCCCTCTAGCGGGTAGCACAATACCGACGCGCCCAAATCATCAAGCACTTTAAACCATTTGCCGCGCTGCACGTCTTTCCCAATTTTGGGGCCGTGAACCAGCAACAAAATGTCGGGGTTTAATGACGCCGCGACTTCTTGAAGCATTTTACTGCCTTCAGTGCCCGGCTTTCCCGTAGGTAGCTCTAATTCAATAAACTGCTGGCTTGAGAAAAGCGACATGCTTTGTGTGGCTTCAATCAACTGATTCCAGTTAAAGCCTGTTTCAGCAACAAGAACGGTTCTTTCTTCAAAACCATTCGCTTTTGCTTTAGCGCGAATTTGCTCAATGACATCAAACTTCTGCTGGGGCTCATCTCCAAACACCAGATAGCACGGGCGAAGTGCCTTGGTGATATCTTGGCTAAATTGGTTTGGATAAATCTGCATGAAAAATTCTGATGTTTACTGACTAACGGAAGTCGATGCATTTGGTGCAGCGGCTGCCTGACTGGAAAGGCGTCTGATCATGATATCAGCGGCTTCATCGCGCATTTCACTTAACATCAATTCAAGTTCACGAGACTTTGCCAACACTTGGTCAGGGTCGTCTTGATAGTCACGTACTACTTCAAATTGCACCATTACCGCTTCCTTACCAGGAAACTGCACGCGGTAACGCACAACATATATCAGTTCATATTCAGCAACTTGACCCGAAGGGTAAACCGACAGCAGCTGACGTTCTAATTTTTCTGGAAGCAAATAGATGTTTACGTTTTGGTTAGAGCGCGATGTTTTATCTACGCTAACACTGGATAAACCGTAAACGTTTAAGCGTTTATCAAGCGCACGCGCCAACGGCGCGTGTGCTCGGGCACTTTCAATAGCAACGGTGTTAATGTCGTCGGGTAGGCTAGGGCTACTTCGCAAATGAAAGCCACAGCCAGTAACCAATACGGTTACCAACACAGCGACTGCGAATTGTAAGTGCTTTTTCATCAGTATCTGACCTAGTTAGCTACAATGTTTACAAGCTTGCCAGGCACAACAATCACTTTACGGATGGTTTTACCTTCGATGAATTGCTGAACGTTAGGCTGTTCTTTCGCAGATGCTTCAATGCTCTCTTTGCTAGCATCAGCAGCAATTGTCATCTTAGCGCGCACCTTACCGTTAACCTGAACAATGATAAGCTTTTCGTCTTCAACCAATGCGGCTTTATCAGCCTGTGGCCATGGTGCTAAATCGATATCTTCACTGTGACCCAACACTTTCCATAGCTCGTGAGCAATGTGCGGCGTAATAGGGTTTAGAAGCAACAAGATAGATTCACAGGCTTCGCGCATAATTGCGATGTCCTGCGCGTTTTCTTGTGGCGCTTTTTGAAGGTGATTTAATAATTCCATCACAGCTGCAACCGCAGTGTTAAAGGTTTGACGACGGCCTAAGTCATCAGACACCTTTTCAATGGTCTTATGTACTTCACGGCGAAGTGCCTGTTGGTCTTTCGACAGTGCCTTAACATCAATCGATTCTGGCGTGCCTTTTTCAACGTGTTCGGTCACTAATTTCCAGATACGACGTAAGAAACGGTTTGCACCTTCAACGCCTGAATCTACCCACTCTAGGGTTTGCTCTGGTGGCGCAGCAAACATGGTAAATAAACGCACCGTATCGGCACCGTATTGATCAATAACTTCCTGCGGGTCGATACCGTTATTCTTCGACTTAGACATTTTCGTCATACCGCCGTGAATAACTTCTTCACCGTCAGCGGTTAGCCATGCTTTAACAATACGGCCTTTATCGTCCTTTTCAGTGCTTACTTCGGTAGGCGAGAACCAGGTTTTCTTACCCGACGCGTCTTCACGATAGTACGAGTCAGCTAATACCATGCCTTGACACAGCAAACGCTTGAACGGCTCATCAGAGTTTACCAAGCCTTCATCGCGCAACAATTTGTGGAAGAAACGCGAGTAAAGTAAGTGCAAGATAGCGTGCTCAATACCACCAATGTACTGATCTACTGGTAACCAGTAGTTAGCTGATGTTGGATCAAGCATGGCGTCGTTGTTAGTAGCACAGGCATAGCGCGCGTAGTACCATGATGACTCCATAAAGGTGTCGAAGGTATCCGTTTCACGTAACGCGGCTTCGCCATTGTATGTGGTTTTTGCCCACTCAGGGTCAGCTTTAATTGGTGAGGTTACGCCATTCATTTCTACGTCTTCAGGCAAAACAACCGGTAGTTGGTCAGCAGGAACCGGAACAGATTCACCGTTTTCCAAATTTAGCATAGGAATAGGTGCGCCCCAGTAGCGCTGACGGCTTACGCCCCAGTCACGAAGACGGTAATTTACTTTGCGCTTTCCACAGCCTTTGCTTTCAAGTTCATCGGCAATACCGTTAAATGCGGCATCGAACTCAAGACCGTCGAATTTATCTGAATTAATCAAGCTGCCTTTTTCAGTAAATGCAGAGGCGGTAAGGTCGCACTTATCTTCATCACCTGCGTTAGGCGCAATAACTTGTTGAATAGGTAGGTTGTATTTTGTCGCAAATTCCCAATCGCGCTGGTCGTGGCCAGGAACGGCCATTACCGCGCCTGAACCGTAGTCCATCAACACGAAGTTAGCGACCCAAATTGGAAGCTTTTCACCGGTTAGTGGATGAACAACCTCAAAACCCGTGGCGAAACCTTTCTTCTCCATGGTTGCTAATTCAGCTTCAGCAACTTTGGTGTTTTTACATTCGTCGATAAAGGCCGCTAAATCTGGGTTCGATTTTGCTGCGAATTCGGCAAGAGGGTGCTGCGCAGCCACTGCAACGTAAGTAACGCCGTAGAAGGTATCTGGGCGCGTGGTATATACCGTCAAATCGGTAATGTCGTTAACCGCTGACGCTAAATCGAAGGTAATTTCAACACCTTCAGAGCGGCCAATCCAGTTTGCCTGCATTGCGCGTACTTGGTCTGGCCATTCTTCAAGCTGTTCTAAGTCTTGTAAAAGTTCTTCGGCGTAGTCAGTAATTTTAATAAACCACTGAGGGATCTCTTTTTGCTCAACCAGCGCACCAGAGCGCCATCCGCGACCGTCGATTACCTGCTCGTTTGCCAAAACAGTTTGGTCTACAGGGTCCCAGTTCACAGTAGAGTTTTTCTTGTAAACAAGGCCTTTTTCGTAAAGACGCGTGAAGAACCACTGTTCCCAGCGATAATAATCTGATTTACATGTGGTTACTTCGCGATCCCAGTCGTAACCGAAACCCAACGAGCGAAGTTGGCTTTTCATGTAATCAATATTTGAGTATGTCCATTTCGCAGGTGCAGTGTTGTTGTTAATTGCTGCATTTTCAGCCGGAAGACCAAAAGCATCCCAACCCATAGGCTGCAATACATTTTTACCCTGCATGCGCTGGAAACGGCTGATCACGTCACCAATGGTGTAGTTACGCACGTGGCCCATGTGAAGTCGGCCACTAGGATATGGGAACATAGACAGGCAGTAGAATTTTTCTTTTTCTACATCGTCATTTGCTTTAAACGATTGGTTTTCTTCCCAGTATTGCTGAACGCGTTGTTCAATGTCTTTCGGATTGTACTGATTATCGGCCATGAAACTTAGGCTTCCGCATTAAAAGTTAAAACGTTTATGGGGCGGCATAAGGCGAGTTTGTAGCAACGCCAACTAACCGCACGTGGGATCTACCCACTTAACATACATATAGCCCAATAGAATAACCCAGCGCTAAGCCATGCCTCAATAGCTTAACACCGAACTTGGCAATATTTATTGTTGCTTGCTTGAAAAGTGAGCATTAATGACACGGTTTTCGTCGATTGAACACCAGAACACGCCCCATTTGCTCATCTTACTTTCTCTTGGCGCCATCTTATCTTGTCGATAAACAGGCCCCGGTGTCGCATCTAATTATTGTCACTAAACGCGGTTAGCGCATTTAGTTGTTGCGCCTGCACTTTGTCTACTACTCGAACTAAATTGGCGGCGTCTTCGTTAGATGCTTTTTGACCATTAAAGTGAATATTGCCTGAGGCGTGGTAGGTAAGGGTGACTTTAGTTTTCGGTATGCGACCGTCTTGTGTGTTTGCATCCGATGAAGTGCTCGATGCTATTGTGCTGAATTCCCATGTCAGTGCACCTGACATACCCATCTCTTGAAGCGGGCCTAAGCCACCTGTCATCACCACTTTTTTGTTCGGTTCAACATAGCTTACCTGCATATGGGCTGCACTCGCCGTGTCTGTCGTTTCACAGAAACAGCCACCAGCCTGCTCATCTATGCGCAAAGCACCTTTCCACCATGTGTGGTCTTTCGGCCACCACATATCCACATGTTGAATAAAATGAGAGTACACGACTTCAACTGGCGCATAGCTTTCACTCTCATTGGTGATAGAAAACCCTGAGTTATCTGCATAGTTTACGTTAGCGATACTCATTGAAGAAAATGCCGTACCCAGAAAGGTAGCAAGGAAAGAGGAAGTGAGCAGAAGGGGTGAGCGAGTTTTCAATTTTTTTGTCATTGTTATTACCCTGTTTTTGTTCATTGGTTATTGCGCGCGAAACCTAGTCTCGTCGCCAAAACGAATTTCGGTTTTTGTGTTTTCTAAGGTAATTGAAAGCAGCTTGCGTTGCTACCTACTTTAAAGTCTTACTGTTACAGGATTCTTCAGAGCTTTGTCTTGACCACATTGTCCTTACGGCTCTGACCTTGGCGCGCTTTTCTTAACGCTGTGATTTTAATGCTCTGATCCAGATTATGTGGCAGAAATAAATGCAGCGGTTAAATTGAAGTAAGTTCTTTCGTACTTAACTCCTTTTCGGCTTTAATTAGACGCTACACCTTGTGTCGCAAGGTATCAGTTCTAGTGAAGGCCACAAAAAGCTCGTAGTGCTTGCCAATTTCTCTCTAAAATCATGAAGGTGGTTGTTTGTTGTGCAATTAGCGATGCAAAGCTGCCTTATTCAGGATAAGCGTTTGACACTAATGTTAATTAGGGTTTCACTTAAGTAAAGAAACAAAGATAGAACAGACATGTCTGTAGACAGTAAATTATATGCGTTAGATGTAGACGCGCTTTCACCTACCATAAATCGCCGAGCGATAAACAGTGCCTTAAAAGATGATGAAGCGCTAAATGCGACCTTCATTGGGCAAGAGCGTGCGCGTGAAGCACTTACGTTTGGGTTAGGTATTAACACCAAAGGCTATAATCTTTATGTGATGGGTGAGCCCGCTACGGGGCGCTTCACTCTAGTGAAGGATTACATTGAACGCCAAGTTGCCCAGCTACCAGCGCCTGATGATTGTTGTTATATCAACAATTTTGACGAAGAGCGCGAACCTGTTGCGCTAAAATTTCCTCCCGGTGGTGGAAAAGCATTCCACAAGGACATGGCTGCGCTTATTGACGATGTCTTAGACTCACTGCCCATTGCTTTTGATAACCCGGGATATCAGCGCCGTCGCGCGTCAATTTCCAGAGAGTTCGAGCAAAAGTACGATGCAGCTATCGATGCGGTAGAGCGTTACGCACAAGCGAATGATGTTGCGCTGTACGAAGAGGGGGGCTCTATTACGTTTTCACCTATCGTTAACGGCAAGCCAATAAGTGACACAGAGTTTGCGTCATTAACTGACGCACAACGGGAAGGGTTTTATACTCTTATTGACGAGCTAGAAAATAGGTTAAGCGAAGGTCTGTTAAGCCTGCCTACGTGGAAACGCGAAAACTCTGAGCGTCTGCGTGAGCTTGACAAAAAGACCGCAGAGCAGGGAATTAAGCCGCTGCTAAAAGTGCTTGAGCACAAATACGCGTCTGAGCTAGGGGTAATGAAGTACCTCAAGCAGCTTAAAACTGCATTGGTCAATGCTATCTTAGTCATTCACAGTGAAGAGCAGAAAGAAGAGAAGAGTGATGACTTCGACAAGAAGATATTTTTAGAAGAGCAATTTCTTCCTAACGTTTTGGTGTCGAATAAACTCGATGACGCAGCTCCCGTTATTTATGAGCCGAACCCTACTTATCAAAATTTGTTTGGCAAAATAGAGTACACCAACATTCACGGCAGCGTGTTTACCAACTATCGCATGATTCAGCCTGGTGCGCTCCATCGTGCAAATGGCGGTTATTTGTTGTTGGATGTCGACCAACTTATTGAACAGCCTTTCGTGTGGGATACCCTTAAGCTTGCCATCAAGTCACAGCGCTTGCGCATGGACTTACCCCAGCAAGATGTGGGTATGGTGAACAACATTACGCTCAATCCACAGCCCATCGACTTAAATGTGAAAATCGTTCTGTTAGGCTCGCGCGATTTATACTACACGCTGCAAGATTACGATGACGAGTTTGATGAACTGTTTAGAGTGTTAGTGGATTTTGATTTGGAAATTCCCGTCACCAGACAGGCGCTTTTTGATTTCGTGGGCAAAGTACGTGCGCACCTTGTTCAGTTAGGACTTAAAGGCATTACCGCTAACGCGATGTGCAGGCTAGTTGAATACTCGTTAAGAATGGCTGAACACAAAGAAAAGCTATCTGCGCACTTCGCTGAAGTTATCGAGCTAGTTAATGAAGCCTATTATTTCTGTCAGAAATCTAATGCCGACACGCTAGAACTTGATCATTTAAAAACAGCATTAAGTGCCAAGAAACGTCGCACCGGCCGCGTCAGTCAAACACTATTAAACGATATTAAAGAAGGGCACGTGCTTATTGCCACTGAAGGAAAAGCGGTAGGCAAAGTAAACGGGTTAACGGTATTGGATATTGGTGACACTGCATTTGGTACGCCTGCACGCATTACGTCTACTGTATTTGCTGGCGCAAGTGGTGTAGTTGATATTGAGCGTGAGGTAGAGCTTGGACAGCCTATTCACTCAAAAGGCGTTATGTTGCTTAATGGGTATTTAGGTAATAAATACGCTCAGCATTTCCCGCTAACGCTTTCTGCAAACATCGCATTGGAACAGTCTTACGGTCATATAGACGGCGATAGTGCATCCCTTGGTGAACTGGTTGCGCTTATCTCTGCGTTGACTGAAATTCCTTGCTTGCAGACCTTGGCCATTACGGGGTCCATAAACCAGTACGGTGAAGTGCAGGCCGTTGGCGGAGTTAACGAAAAAATAGAAGGCTTTTTCGACTTGTGTCAACACCGCGGCCTTACCGGTACGCAGGGCGTGATTATTCCTAAATCGAATGCGATTAATTTGGTATTAGACGCCACCGTTATCGACGCAGTGAAAAAAGGGCTGTTCCATATTTACACTGTAGAGACTGTTGATGATGCGCTATCTATTTTGATGGAACAGGAAGCGGGTAAAATAAGCAGCAAAGGTCGTTACCCCAAAAATTCAATCAACTACCATGCCGTGAATCGTTTATACAATATTGCGTTAATTGTGAATGGTGGGGAAGGTGAGTGAAATTACGTTAATCTGTCCTAAGAATTTCGTTATACTCTGTTAATTAATTGAAGTGTAGTTCGGCGCTGTCGTTCAAATTTATTACTTCTTCACGCTAAGAACTCAACAACGATTGAGGTGCAATCATGCAACCTGCCCAAAGTGTAGTGGTGAGAAACAACGTAAAGATTTATGGTTCAGGAAGTACTGTCATTATGTTGGCACACGGCTTTGGCTGTGATCAAACAATGTGGCGACATCTGCTACCTTACCTTGACGATAAATATACAGTGATATTGTTTGACTACGTTGGATGTGGCGCCTCTGACTATGCAGCCTACGACAAGGTTCGTTACTCCTCGCTTACTGGCTACGCTCAAGACGTACTGGATATTTGTGAGGCGCTGAAATTAACTAAGGTCAATTTTATCGGTCATTCAGTAAGTAGCATGATTGGCATCCACGCTGCCATTCAGTCTCCAGATATATTCTCAAAGCTCGCGATGATATGCCCTTCTCCTTGTTTTCTGAATTTTCCACCTGATTATGAAGGTGGTTTTGAGAAAGAAGATTTGAAGGAGTTAATTAACCTCATGGATAAAAACTATGTGGGCTGGGCCAACTATTTGGCGCCTTTAGTGATGGGGCAAGATAGCAATGCTGACTTAACTCAGGAGCTTGAAACGAGCTTTTGTTCTACAGACCCCAAATATGCCAAGCCTTTTGCTAAAGCCACGTTTTTTGCTGACGACAGAGCGCTACTTTCTAAACTTACCCTTCCCACACTTATTTTGCAGAGCAAACACGACAATCTAGCCCCAACAGCTGTCGGTAACTATATGAATGAAATAATTCCTAATGCTCAGCTTGAAATCGTTGATGCCCATGGACATTGTTTACATATGACGAATCCATTGACTGTCTCTTCAATCGTGCAGGAGTTTGTCAGTTGAATGAGTGGAAAGAGGAAGATTTTCCCTGTTTATTATTAAAATCTGATATTGAAACGACGAAAATAACATGGCTAAACCCATTTGCTTATTCCTTCCTTGGTTTAACACGCCCTGTTGAAGCTAAAATAGCGAGCATCCTATCGAAAGCGAGCTTGATATTTTATGAAAGCTATATAAAGCCGATAATTCTCGCTAATGGAAAATATTTAGAGGTTCAAATAACGTTGATTTCTGATGCGGGAAGACGTGTTCCTGCCGTAGCGAATTTAACGGTTACAGACAACATCGTTTACTGGGCTATTTACGTAGCGGAGGAAAGAGATAAGCTTTATCAGGAACTTTTGGAAGCCAGAGACCTCCTTGAAAAAAAGACGGAAGAGTTAACTGCAGTGAGTCGCAAAGACTCTCTGACCCCCTTACTTAATCGTCGAGCTGCTAAAGAGGACATCAATGCTTTGATAGCCCAATCGTCACGCGCCTTCTTTCCGCTATCTTTCTTGTTGCTAGATGTTGATTTTTTCAAAAATATCAACGACTCCTTTGGGCACGAAGTAGGCGATAGAGTACTCATCAAACTATCAAAGGTTATCCTTGAGCATGTGCGCGAGACAGACGTCGTAGCGAGGTGGGGAGGAGAAGAGTTTTTGATTGTGCTCTCCAACGCAACGATTGAATCCATTAAGTGTTTTAGTGAAAGGCTGCATAGCGCAATTAGAACAATTTTACTGCCCGATAATAAGCCGATAACGGTGAGTATAGGTGGATCTATGCTAGATAAGAATGGGTTAGCGCATTCTGATGTGATTGCCTCTCAACTGTTAAAAGCGGATGAGGCGCTGTATTCTGCAAAGGAAAATCAAAAAGGGCACACACGGATAATGGACGAGTCTGGTGAGTTTATCGTTGTCTGAATCGCTGCAGCAAAATTTTTCCCTTATGAATGTAGAATTAAAAAATTTTATTTAAACAGCTAATAACTAAAAAAGGGAGCGATAAGCTCCCTTGATGGCAAAACCTCGCAACTATTTAGGTGGCATGCGTAAACCACCATCTAGTCGGATGGTCTCACCATTCAAGTAACTGTTGTTTGCCATATGAATAACCAGTTTTGCAAACTCTTCAGGTAGGCCAAGGCGCTTAGGAAACTGAACGTTAGCAGAAAGGGCGTCTTGCACCTTTTCTGGCATAGCAAGTAGCATTGGCGTGCCCATTACACCCGGCGCAATGGTGTTAACACGAATACCCAACGGGGCTAAGTCTCGAGCCATTGGAAGAGTTAGGCCGATAATACCACCTTTACTCGCAGCATAAGCGGTTTGCCCTATTTGACCTTCGTAGCCAGCAACTGAAGCAGTGTTTACGATAAGACCGCGTTCGCCTTCCTCGCTAATTGGCGATTGCTTTGCCATCGTCGCTGCAACTAAGCGAGAAACATTAAAGCTTCCTACTAAGTTAATATCGATAGTTTTCTGGAAGTCACACAACGGCGCCGGATTGCCTTCTTTGTCGAGCAGTCGCTTAGCTGGTGCGATGCCTGCACAGTTAACCACTAAAGAAATGGCGCCAAACCTTTCGGTTGTCGCGTCTATAGCTGCTTGAACAGAAGTTTCATCGCGTACATCGACTTTGGTGAAAAGTGTGTTGTTTTTGCCTAATTCTTCTACGCGCTGTGCGCCAAGCTCGTCATTTAAGTCGAAAAGGCTGACGTTAGCACCTGCATCTCGAAGTGCGATAGCAGTGGCGTGACCAAGTCCGGAACAACCGCCAGTAACAATGGCAGTAAGATTATTTAGCGTCATAGATTTCCCTTAAACCCTAGTTTTTCACTATTATTAAAGTGATGTTAACGGGAAGTAAGAAGAAAAACTACGGTGCCGAGGGGGATCGGCACCTTTTATTGAGTTATTTATTAGCTATTTTGGCAACTGAATTTTACAGTCTTCGCTTTGGCGGTAGATAATTAGTGTGTGACCGATTACCTGTAGCTTAACTGAGTTGGTTTCTCGAACAATGGCGTCCATGATAAGCGCTTTTTCTTCGCGATCATCAGTTGGCACCTTAACTTTAATTAATTCATGGTGACCAAGCGCGTTGTCAATTTCCGCAACCACACCTTCTGTCAGGCCGTTCCCACCTAGCTGCACAACAGGTTTTAACGGGTGTGCTAGGCCTTTTAGGAATTGTTTCTGTTTATTTGAAAGTTTCATCTAGTAATATTTCTTACAATTAATCTGTTAGTTTATGCTTGAAATAACGTATTCTAACGCCATCTTCTCTACAATCCTAATGACATTGTATTGGAATGACAAAAAAGAAACACTCCGCCAGCAGTAAACGCTGGCTACAAGAACACGTTAACGACCATTATGTGCAAAAAGCAAATAAGGAAGGTTGGCGCTCGCGAGCTATCTATAAACTGGAAGAAATTCAGAAAAAAGATAAGCTTATTAAACCAGGAATGACACTTGTAGACCTTGGTGCTGCACCGGGGGGCTGGTCACAGCTAGCCGCACAGCTCGTTGGCGACAATGGTCAAGTTATCGCGTGCGATATTTTGCCCATGGACCCAATTGTGGGCGTAGACTTTTTACAAGGTGATTTTCGAGAGGACGCTGTTCTCGACGCACTATTGAACAGAATCGGTGGGAACACCGTAGATATTGTGTTGTCAGATATGGCACCGAACCTTGCAGGTAACGCGTCGGTTGACCAATCTCGCTCTATGTACCTTTGCGAACTAGCGCTTGATATGTGTCACCAAGTGTTAAAGCCTGGTGGTTCGTTTGTCATAAAGGTGTTCCAAGGTGAGGGGTTTGTTGAGTTCATGAACGCACTTAAACAATCTTTCACAACCATAAAGACGCGTAAGCCTGACTCGTCCAGATCACGTTCGCGAGAGGTGTATTTGGTGGCTTGTGGGTATAAAGTGTAGTACGCTTTGAGATAAGCGGTTTTCGTTGCGAGTTGTGTCGTTTATTCAATAAACAACTTGTTGAATATACAAGCAATTCGGGTTTATAGAGGTTAGTAGCATTGAGCGATATGGCAAAAAATTTAATTTTATGGTTAGTCATCGCCGTTGTTTTAATGTCGGTTTTCCAGAGCTTTTCACCGAGTGAATCGTCTCGTTCGCAAACTGACTACACAACGTTTTTGAGAGAAGCAGAACAGGGAAATATTCGAGAAGTTCGCATCAATAATAGTGGCGAAATTCGAGGTACTAAGCGTTCAGGCGAAACTTTCCAAACATTCGTACCTTACTTCGATGACAAGTTAGTATCTGACTTGGTTAAGAACGACGTAAGAGTGTACGGTGAACCACCAGAAGAGCAGTCTCTTCTGACGTCTATTTTCATCTCATGGTTCCCCATGTTGCTGCTTATTGGTGTATGGATTTTCTTCATGCGTCAAATGCAGGGCGGCGGCGGCCGTGGCGCTATGTCATTCGGTAAAAGCAAAGCCCGCTTGCTTGGTGAAGACCAAATTAAGACAACATTTGCTGACGTAGCAGGCTGTGACGAAGCGAAAGAAGATGTATCTGAATTGGTAGACTTCCTGCGCGACCCTTCTAAGTTCCAAAAGCTAGGTGGTAAAATTCCGAAGGGCGTACTTATGGTAGGTCCTCCTGGTACAGGTAAAACGTTGCTTGCAAAAGCCATTGCCGGTGAAGCGAAAGTTCCATTCTTTACTATCTCTGGTTCTGATTTCGTTGAAATGTTCGTGGGTGTAGGTGCATCTCGTGTGCGTGACATGTTCGAGCAAGCTAAAAAAGCGGCGCCTTGTATCATATTTATTGATGAAATCGATGCAGTGGGCCGTCAACGTGGCGCAGGTCTAGGTGGTGGTCACGACGAACGTGAGCAAACCCTTAACCAGATGCTTGTTGAAATGGACGGCTTTGAAGGTCATGAAGGTATTATCGTTATTGCGGCAACTAACCGTCCTGACGTATTAGACCCTGCGCTTCTTCGTCCTGGTCGTTTTGACCGTCAGGTAGTGGTTGGTCTTCCAGACATTCGCGGTCGTGAACAAATTCTTAAAGTTCACATTCGCAAAGTGCCAGTGGCTGATAACGTAGAGCCGTCAGTTATTGCTCGTGGTACACCAGGTTTCTCAGGTGCTGACCTTGCTAACCTAGTAAACGAAGCTGCGTTATTTGCTGCTCGCGGCAATAAACGCCTTGTTTCAATGGAAGAGTTTGAGAAAGCGAAAGACAAAATCATGATGGGCTCTGAGCGTAAGTCTATGGTGATGTCTGAGCCTGAAAAAGAAATGACAGCGTATCACGAAGCGGGTCACGCTATAGTAGGTCGCTTGGTTCCAGAGCACGATCCGGTATACAAAGTGTCAATCATTCCACGCGGTCGCGCGTTGGGTGTGACTATGTACTTACCGGAACAAGACCGTGTGAGCCATTCTAAACAACATTTAGAAAGCATGATTTCTAGCTTGTTTGGTGGGCGTATTGCTGAAGCCATCATTTACGGTGACGACAAAGTGACAACGGGTGCGTCAAACGACATCGAGCGCGCGACTGAAATTGCTCGTAAGATGGTAACGCAGTGGGGCTTGTCGAGCAAAATGGGTCCAATGCTGTATGCTGAAGACGAAGGCGAAGTGTTCCTTGGTAAGTCTATGTCTAAGGCAACAAACATGTCTGATGACACAGCACGTGCTATTGATGCGGAAATTAAGTCACTGATTGACCGCAATTACGAGCGTGCTCAAAAGATCCTTGAAGACAACATCGATATTTTACATTCAATGAAAGACGCACTGATGAAGTACGAAACCATTGATGCTAAGCAAATTGATGATCTGATGAACCGCACTGACGTTCGTCCTCCTGCTGACTGGGATGACAGCAAGCCATCGGGTGGCGACAAGCCAAGTGGTGGTGCACCGGTTCGCGAAGGTGAAATTAAAAATGACGGCGTAGACAAACCGTCGGTAGGTAAGCCGGGCGATATTCCAAGCTAAGCTTCCACACTCATTTAAATAAACGCCAGTGAAACTGGCGTTTTTTATTAGAGCAGTTTGATTTTAATCTAGATGTTAGTTTACGGGTTTAGGTACGTTTTATTACTAATCCAGCGGGTTAAAATCAGTTTGCTTTATAGCTTCATTTCTCAACATATTTTCTGTCTAAGAAATACGGTAATTTCAAAACAAAGGTAATGCAGGTAATTCATGCAGTTTGGTAAGTACTTCATAGATCTGTCACAGCCTCAGGTAATGGGCATTTTAAATGTTACGCCTGATTCATTTTCTGACGGCGGCAAGCACACAAATGTATCTCAAGCCCTTGACCATGCGCTTCGCATGATTGAAGAAGGGGCAACTTTTATTGATATAGGTGGTGAATCGACAAGGCCAGGCGCGCCCGACGTATCGCTGCAGGAAGAACTTGATCGCACAATACCCGTTATTGAAGCCGTAGCTAAAAATACCTCATGTGTTATTTCTATTGATACCAGCAAGGCTGACGTTATGAGGGAAGCGGTGAAAGCTGGCGCGGGACTAATCAACGATGTACGTGCTTTACAAGAGCCTGGCGCATTGCAAGTAGCAGCTGAAGCACAAATACCCGTTTGTTTAATGCATATGCAGGGGCAACCCAGAACCATGCAGCAAAGCCCTGAGTATGACGATGTAGTGAATGATGTGGGCCAGTTTCTACTCGCGCGTAGTAATGCGTGTGAAGAAGCGGGCATTGCTAAAGACAAGATTTTGTTTGACCCTGGCTACGGTTTCGGAAAGTCACTAGAACACAATTATACGCTGGTGAAACACTTGCCATCGCTTATGAAGCTGGGTTACCCAGTGTTAGTAGGCATGTCTCGCAAGTCGATGATTGGCAATTTGCTAAATAGAAAAGTGGATGAGCGCTTGGCGGGAAGCATAAGCCTCGCTACAATTGTCGCCCAAATGGGCGCACAGATAATTCGCGTTCACGACGTGAAAGAAACAGCTGATGCTGTCAATATCGTGAAAATGCTGAATTCAGTAAAATAAGGAATAATAATGACGCAGCGCAAATATTTCGGCACCGACGGTATCCGCGGAAAGGTAGGCGAGAGCAATATCAACCCAGTGTTTGTTACAAAACTCGGGTGGGCAGCGGGCAAGGTCCTTGCCGGACGAGGGACGAACAAAGTACTTATTGGTAAAGACACGCGAATTTCTGGCTATATGCTGGAGTCATCTTTAGAAGCAGGGCTTTCTGCTGCGGGTATCAATATTGGTTTGCTTGGCCCTATGCCAACGCCTGCCATTGCCTATCTTACTAAAACCTTTCGCTCAGAAGCGGGTATAGTGATTAGTGCATCTCATAACCCATTTTATGATAATGGCATTAAATTCTTTTCAGCCCAAGGCTTTAAACTCGATGATGATATTGAGTTAGCGATTGAAGATATGCTTGAGCGTCCAATGACATGTGTGGCATCTGATAAGCTGGGTAAGGCTACGCGTATAAACGACGCTGCGGGTCGTTATATTGAGTTTTGTAAGGGGACATTCCCTTCAGAATTATCGCTGACAGATCTTAAAATTGTTGTGGACTGCGCACATGGCGCAACGTACCACATTGCCCCCAACGTATTGAGAGAGTTAGGTGCTACGGTTATCGAACTTGGTACAGCGCCCAACGGTTTAAACATTAACGACGGTGTGGGCGCAACCTCAATGGATGCGATTGTTGAAAAGGTTAAGGAGACCGGCGCTGATCTTGGCTTTGCCCTAGACGGCGATGGCGATCGCATTATGATGGTAGACCATCTTGGTAATGTGCTTGATGGTGACCAGATTGTTTACATCATTGCCCGCGACGCGCTAAAAAACGGCAAAATGCAGGGTGGTGTAGTTGGCACCTTGATGAGTAATTTAGGCCTTGAAAATGCGTTGTCAAAGCTTGGTGTTCCTTTCGCAAGAAGTAATGTTGGCGACCGTTATGTGATGGAGCTGTTACAACAAAAAGGCTGGTCAATTGGCGGTGAAAACTCGGGTCATGTTCTCAATCTTAATATGAGCTCAACGGGTGACGGTATTGTAGCTGGGCTTCAAGTGCTTGCCGCAATGCTTCGTTCGCACATGGACTTACACGACTTAGCAAGTGGGTTTGAGATGTACCCGCAAACGCTAGTTAACGTGAGGTACGCTAACCAAGAAGTGGATTATTTAGCACACAGCAATGTACAAAATGCTAAGAAAGAGGCTGAGTCTGCGTTAGGTAAAACGGGCAGGGTACTTCTACGTAAAAGTGGTACTGAGCCGTTAATTCGTGTGATGGTTGAGTCGAATGACGAAAGCCAATCTCACAAATGGGCAGAGCATATTGCTGAAACTGTTCGTAATCTCGCCAATTAGTTGGCGTAGCAGGAAATTTTGCTTTTTGTGCTTGTATCTTCTCAATTAAATAGTTAATATCACGCCCGCTTTGAAGACAGGGCTAAGGTCTGCGTTGTGAGTAAAAATCTTAGAAAGCCATTCGTGGCTGGCAACTGGAAAATGAACGGAAATTTGGCATTAGCTGCTGAATTTAATCAAAAACTGGCGGATGTAAAAGCTGATTCGGAAATCGTTATTTGCGCTCCTTCACTTCTTTTACACGCATTTGAAACCCATTCGTTTGCCATTGGTGCTCAAAACGTAAGTCATCTTAATAACGGCGCTCACACTGGTGAGTTGTCAGTTGAAATGCTTAAAGAAGCAGGTTGCGGTTACGCAATTGTTGGGCATTCAGAAAGACGAGAGGACCAAGGCGAGTCAAGCGAACTTGTTGCATTAAAGGCAAAGCAATGTGTTTCTTCAGGTGTCGTACCCATCATTTGTGTAGGTGAGCCACTTGAAGTGAGAGAAGCTGGTAATGTTGAATCGTTTGTTGGCGAGCAACTAGATGCACTGGTTAGCGTCATGTCGGTAGACGAACTCAGTAAGACTGTTATTGCATACGAGCCGATTTGGGCAATTGGTACTGGTAAAACAGCCAGCCCTGAACAAGCACAAGAAGTACACGAATTTATTCGCGGCTACTTTAATAAAGTAGACGCACAGTTGGCTCAAGGCCTTCGTATTTTGTACGGTGGTAGTGTTAAGCCAGATAATGCTGAAACCCTATTTGCGCAAAAAGACGTAGATGGTGGTTTGATTGGCGGAGCCAGTTTAAAAGCTGAAGATTTTATTTCAATTTGCCAAGCGGCAAACTGACGAGGTATTTATGATTTACGAAGTGCTATTAGTAGCATACCTAATTGTAGCGCTATTGCTTATTGGATTTGTATTGATCCAACAAGGAAAAGGTGCAGATATGGGCGCTTCATTTGGTTCAGGCGGCTCGAACACGGTTTTCGGCTCATCTGGTTCTGGCAACTTTATGACTCGAACAACGGCAATCCTCGCAGGTTTGTTTTTCTTCATCAGTCTTTCTTTAGGTGCTATAACAGCTAACCGTGAAAGCGCAGAGGATGAGTGGAACAACCTAGAAGTTCCTGCTTCGTTAGAAGAGCAGGTAGAGCTTCCAGCGGATCAAGACGTACCAGTGATCGAAGATGCAGCTCAGGGTGATGTTCCAGTAATTGAAAGCGATGCGACAGACGTTCCTATGTCTGACGATAGCGAAGGTTCAAACTAAAAAGTTTTCGCGGAAGTGGTGGAATTGGTAGACACGCCATCTTGAGGGGGTGGTGAGCATAGCTCGTGCGGGTTCAAGTCCCGCTTTCCGCACCAATTAAAGAAAGAGAAGGCCAGCAAAGTTGCTGGCCTTTTTTCTATTTGACCTTTTGAAAGCAAGAAGACGCAACCAACAAAACAATTGTTGACCTTGTTATAATTGTAACAAAGCGTTAAAAACCAAAAATTACAGGGTGTTATACCTGTTCGTATCTTTATTATTCAGCTATTCTTTTAGCAGTTCATCGTTTTACGCATCTTAAAATTTAGTCTATTCTTCACGGGGCACTAGAGTGCAAAAAACACTAAGTCAGAGTTTATTTCAAACCTTACTGATAGGTATTGTAATAGCATCACTTCTGATTATTGGCGCTGTCTGGCGTTCAGCCAACACCCTAGTAGTTCAAAATATTGATCACGACATTCTCTTGGCTGAAAAAGTATTTGATAAAGTCGTTGCCGACAGGCAAGCCGTTATCAGAAGCGTTTCAAAAGTCCTGTCTCGGTCTTTCGACTTTAGACGCGCTGTGGGCACTGGAAACATACCCTCTATAGAAGCCGCTTTTACAAGCTACGCAGAACGCCTAAATACAAACATCATTGCGTTAGTCAGTTTAGATCACACAGTAGTTGCAACCCATAGCGATTTATTTGAGCCTGGCCAAAACGTAGAAAGTAGCTTATCACTTGTAGCTAAAGGTCAAGATAGTGGCTTTTTTGTTGTTAACAACAACTTGGTGCAGCTAAATCTAATTCGGGTAGAAATTCCAACGCTTAGATATTACATGCTTATTGGTGTTGATTTCGATAGCGATTTATTAAACGAGTTAAAACAACTTGTAGATGCTGAAATTATCATTTCAGAAGCAGGTTCAAATAAGGTTATAAAGGCAACCTTAGATGAAGGAGACGCTCAGCGCATACTTTCATCTGAACGCGACCCGTCTTGGGTAGATGTCACTTTCAAAGACGAGTTGACCTATTTTGCGCGACAGGTAAGTATCGGCTCTGGGCAGGACTTGCCTATGGCGATTACGCTAGCCGTAGATGTAACCTCTTCGTTTAATGCGTTTACTCGCATTCAATTAACCATATTAGCTTTTTGTTTGTTAGCAATACTCGTTGCTATGGGGCTTTCTCTGTTACTAGCACGAAATGTGAGTGAGCCTGTTTCTAAGTTAGTTAAAGCAGTTAATAAGGTGGCTTCAGGGTCCTATGGTGCGACACTTGAAGCGCCATCGAAACTCAAAGAAATTACCGAGCTTGCTAATGCTGTTGATAGTATGCAGGCGAGTATTAAGAGTCGTGAGAAGCATATACGCTATCAAGCAGAACACGATGTGTTAACGGGGCTTTTTAACCGCAACTATGTTGAAGGCTTTTTCGAATCCGAGCTCAAAGAAGGGCGGGCTGTTCAAGTGGTGGCTATTACCGTCATTGGGTTTCGAACTATTAATGACCTGTATGGCTATTCAAATGGCGACAATACGTTAAAAGCGTTAGCTGAGCGTTTACAGCGCTGGCCTGGCACGTCTGCGCGCCTTGCTGGCGGTGAGATTTTATATATATCGCAGGAATCTCTTAATGATGACCAACTGGAAACTTTAAAGCACATACTTGAGCAGCCTGTTGAAAGCAACTTAATTGCTATTCCTGTAAAAGTTGCAATGGCAATTATCGAGTGCCCACAAGATGCTGCATCCTCTGAAGAGCTCTTCAGAAAAATGAATATAGTCACCGATGAAGCCATTCACAGTGACAGTTGGTGTGTTCGCTATCGAACTGATTTGGAAGATAAATATAACCGCCGACTTGCTATTACAACAGAGTTAAAACGTGCTCTTGCCAGTCAGCAGAATGAACTGTCTATGGTCTACCAACCTAAAGTTGATTTAAGGACTATGAAAGTTTGTAGTATGGAAGCGTTAATTCGTTGGAACAACAGTGCACTTGGTTTTGTTCCTCCTGATGAGTTTATCACTATTGCTGAGCAAGCAGGATTGATTGAGCAGGTCACGACTTGGGTTATGCAGCAGACTATTGCCGATTTAGCTTATTTCAGAGCTAAAGGATATGAATTTACTGTGGCAATGAACCTTTCGACTCAAGACATACAAAACAAAGTATTGCTGCGTAAGCTTGTTGCTTTGCTTACGCAAGAGGGGCTTTCCCCTGAGGCGCTGGAACTTGAAATTACTGAAAGTGACTTGGTTGCCGACGCATCGCTCGCCATAGAGAACCTAAATGAGCTAACAGCCCGTGGATTTCACTTTGCGATAGATGATTTCGGCACGGGCTATTCTTCATTGGCGTACTTAAAGAATCTACCAGTCACAACAATCAAGATAGATAAAAGCTTTATTCTTGCTCTAGCAAGCGACGAGAACGATCAACAAATAGTTCACACCGTGCTTAGTTTAGCAAGTGTCTTCAATTTAAAAGTGGTTGCAGAGGGTGTAGAAGATGTTGCGTCGCTAGAAATCTTGAAAGAGTGGGGGTGTGATATCGCACAAGGTTATTTCATCAGTCGTCCTCTTAATCGTTCAGACCTAGAAAATTGGCTGCAAAATACGCCTTTCGGTGAATAGCTTTCTTATTACAAAAAATTTATATTTTTGAAGTCAATGAGATGCTCAATCGTTTATCAACGCTGACATGGCATCTAAAATGCAAACAATTATTATGAAGCGCGAAAATCGCTCCGCAGGCTGAACACTTTCATCAAAGTGTGAGTTTTTTGCCTACTGAGTTGTGAAATTACTTCAAAAACAAGGAATTTACTATGGACATCATTCGTATACTTTTATCAATTTTACTTCCACCGCTAGGCGTATTTTTACAGGTAGGTATTGGCGCGCATTTTTGGATCAATATTCTATTGACTATTCTTGGTTATTTTCCAGGTGTAATTCACGCGGTTTACATCATCGCTAAAAAGTAGCCACCTAAAGGCTTCTGTAAGTCGTTATAGGCGCCAGAGCAAAGAATATTAAATATGTAAAAGCCAGCTTTAATAGCTGGCTTTTTACTTTATGACGCCTTTCGGACTGAACATTATCGCCATGGATACCATGGCTATGTTATGCAGTGAGTTTTTCGTTGTCTAATTCCTGTTTCATCTCTTTTTGATATTCATCAGCAAGTTTTGTTTTCTGGCGGTCATTAAGCACATTACCCGCAACCTGGAAGAACTCTTGTTCTTCGTCAGCAAGGTGATGTTCCACTTTTTCCTGAAGTGCTTTTAAATAACGTAACCATGCAGGTGAACTCATATCGGTGTCATCAAGCTTCGCCAGTAATTCATCAATCTCGTGATGCTCTGCAATACCATGACGGGTCAAATCTGCGGTGGCGTCTTTTTCTAAAAGATGAGAATAAAAGTGGCGCTCCTCAGCAATAGCATGACTTTCAAGCTGTGTCTTAAGCTCTTGATAATATTCACGGCGTGCAGCTGTATCTCCACTTGTTTCAGCTAAAATCTTTAGCAATAAACGTTGCTTCTCATGGTCTTGGCGTAAAGCTTCAAAAATTTTCATGGGTAGTTCCTTATAAATACCTAAAAAATGAATCACACCTGTGGTAATGCTATTTTTATTCCATGAATGAGATATTTGTTACGCGCTGATTTTTAAAAGAAATTTCAAATGAAGTGACATAGAGTCATTGAATTGGGGAAGGGGACAACGCAAATTTTACAAGTTAGTTTCCGATAAATTCACGGCAGTAAGTCCGTGAATTTATCGAAAAAGGGAGATGGGATATGCGCTACACGCCTTGTGCGACCATTGCGTCAGCGAGTCTACGAAATGCTGCTACATTGGCGCCTTTCATATAATCAACGTAGCTGCTTCCAGCATCGCCTTCAGATTTACCCTCATCAACACAGCGCTGATGAATGCTTTCCATAATAGCGTATAACTGGTCATCAAGTATCTTCGCATTGCGCTGATTGAACATGGCGTTTTGGCTCATTTCTAATCCCGACAAGGCGACACCACCCGCATTAGATGCTTTTCCAGGCACATAAACAATTTTGGCATCTAAGAAAAGGGCTTGTGCCTCATTCGTACACGGCATGTTCGCACCCTCTAAAACCATCTTACAGCCGTTATCCAGTAATAACTTGGCATCTGCTTCAAGCAGTTCATTTTGCGTTGCACAAGGTAAAGCAATATCACATTTTATATGCCACGGCTTTTTATCGGCTATCCATTCGCCTATGTTTTTATCTGCCATATCCACAAGAATATTATCTCGGTTAGCGTGGTTGTTAATTGCCCATTTTAATGCCGTATCCGATAACCCTTCTTCAACATGCAGAAGACCCCGGCTATTAGACAGCGAAATAACTTTTCCGCCTTTCTCTACCGCCTTGAGCGCCGCATGCAACGCTACGTTTCCGGCTCCAGATACTGCAATAGTATTGCCTTCAATGTGAGAATTTCGTTGTTTACAAACCGCTTCTAAAAAGTAGATTAAGCCAAAACCTGTGGCTTCAGTGCGCACATAACTTCCACCAAATTCTAACCCCTTGCCTGTCAACACACCTTCGAACCTGTTGTTTAACCTACGGTATTCACCATAGAGATAACCTATTTCTCTAGCGCCTACGTTAATATCACCAGCAGGTACATCTGTGTTCGCGCCTATGTGTCGTTGCAATTCACGCATGAATGCTTGGCAAAACAACATAATATCTCGGTCTGAGCGTCCTTTGGGGTTAAAGTCAGAGCCACCTTTTCCGCCACCCATGGGCAAGCCAGTAAGTGCATTCTTGAAACACTGTTCGAAAGCAAGAAACTTAAGCACCGATAAGTTGACGGTAGGATGAAAGCGCAAGCCACCTTTGTAAGGGCCCATGGCTGAATTGTGCTGTACACGCCAACCTTGATTGACTTCAATATTGCCATCACTGTTCATCCACGACACGGTAAAATAAATAATGCGTTCAGGCATGCAAATGCGTCTTATAATATCGAACGCTTTGTAGTCTTTGTTTGCATTGTAAATAGGAACAATATCTTCTAATACTTCGTGTACCGCCTGTAGGTATTCCGTTTCGTTAGCAAACTTCTCATTAAGAAAGGTATAGATTTCTTCAAAGTTACTTTTCTGAGTCATGTACTGCTTAATCCTTTTCTTCAAAATTGGTGAGAACGTTAAGGCTTCGAGGGCATGTTTTTATCTCAAGCTTTTCGCCTTCGTAGATCTCGCCGTCGACAGCATACGCCGTGGGCTTATCAAATGTTAACGTTATGCTTGATGCGCGTTCGTGCCGTATAGATTCAGATTGCTTCTTTGCTTCAGCTGGACTTAGCACTAGCTCTGCTAACGATGCGAATTGTTTATCAGAGCTGGGCTGAGGTAATAGCCAGGTCAAATCAAGCTTTCCATCGGTGATGTCGGGCGGCTCAGCGCCCTGAGCAAGTGCTGTGGTCATTGGGGCTGCGTTTGCAATAACAAAGCTCGGCGTTTCTAAGGTTTCAGCTGGCTGGTTGTCTTTTGCTACTTTAAACGTCATGTTTTCGTTATTTGAAATCGCGTTCCATAGCCCTTTTAGGTAGGCAAACTGGCCGCCTACATTCTTTTCTTCGCGATCAGCGGCCGAAATCATTTTTTCCTCGAAGCCAACTGCTGCTACCAAAAGCATAACGTGGTCGTTACAGGTCGCGGTATCTATGGCTAAGGTGTTGCCCTCTATAATGATGTCACATGCTGTACTAATAGGCATGACTTTACTAATGTAGCCATGCAACACTTGGCTCAGTGCGTTTGCTGTACCAAAAGGGATAATCCCCATGGTAACGTCGGTGTTGACCAAAGCCGATGCGACTTCAGTTAACGTTCCATCGCCTCCGCATGCGACAATAATGTGGGCGCCGTCTTGTTTTGCCTTTTCTGCTAGTGCCTTACCATCTACTTCAGGTGTGGTTTCTTTCACGGTCACTTTGAATTTTTCATTTAATCGAGAAAGAACGTCATCTCGGTATTGCTCCCATTTACCGCCACCAGCAACTGGATTAACAATAAGGGTTAAATTCTTTTGTAGTGAAAGTAGGCCACCATCTCTAATCTGCTGCAGCGATGCTAATTGACGTTTGTTGAGCCTTGCTGTTTGGCGTATCTGGTTAATTTCACGTAATGCATCATCTACACTCAACGAAGGGTTTTTGGCCAGTAAATAGGCTGCAACCACCAGAACAGAGCGACCTCGTCCAAGCGCACAATGCACAACAACATTTTTCTTTTCAGAAATTTGCTGATTCAACCAATTTATTGCTAAAACAAGTTGTTCAGGAGTGGGGCTGGTATGGTCGAGTACCGGTACGTTTAAATAGCGGTAATCTTCTTGATATGCCGTCCAATCCAGTCCATCAAATTCAGCGGTTACGTCAAGAATGGCATCAATGTTGTTTTCTTTTAAAAGGCTAACATGTTTTCCCGACATGCGGCACGCAAGGAATAAGTGCGGCTCAATTTTTTGTAGGGGAGGGACTTTATCCGTTCTGCGTGCGTATTCATTGTAAAGCCAAGAGCCCAGTAAAAAAGGTACAAAAATCCAGCGTATGTAGAATGGTATTGAGCCATCCTCACGTTTGCGAAACAGGCTTGGATAGTTGAGCAAATAGGCGCTGCTTACGGCAATAAGGGAAAATGCAATCCAACCAAATACCACTTTTAATAATATCACTGGCACGGTCAGCGTTAGTGCTAACGCCACTAATGCACCAAGTACGTAATACTTCACCATTTTCACGATTAACACATCCTTTGTAATTGGAAAGAGCAAACAGTCTATGCATCTATACTTACACTGGAGCGTTTTCGTTTACTTTTGTCGCAATAGGGTTGAACTATCACGTACCGGTAAACGTATGCTTAGGTATTGAAAATATGAGCGTTTCAAATGAAGAATAGTGCAGTACTAAAGGTTGCGAACTTTGTATGGTTCCAAGGAATTTGGTGGCTGGTCATCTTGTTCCAGAATAAAGCAGTAATTCCAGTGTTAGGGTTAATCCTTCTATGGATAGTCATTTCGCCCAAGCGAGTGGAAGATATAAAGTTAATGGGCACGGTATTTTTACTGGGCACGGTGGTTGATGCGCTTTTAACCTTAAGCGGGCTGTTCATTTTTAACGAGACAGAAACGCTGGTCAGCTTCTGGCCAATTCCAATTTGGCTAAGTCTTCTATGGGCAGCCTTTGCAGGTACGGTCTATCACAGTTTAACCGCCTTTAATGGCCGAATGGCCGTTGCGGCGCTTGCTGGAGCTATCTTCGCGCCGCTCAGTTATATCGCCGGCGCCAAATTCGGCGCGGTTGAATTGGGCGCAAGCGTTGTGCTTTCTTATATTTTTATCGCTCTAGTGTGGAGTGTAATCTTCCCGCTGTGTTTTTATTTATCCAATCGTTTTGAGGCAAAACAAGCCCAAGCGTAAATGCAAGGAGTGTATTGGCAATGACGAAAAACGTATTAGTTACAGGTGGAAACAGAGGTATAGGTCTAGAAATAGTAAAAGGAATGCTGTCTAAAGGCTATAAAGTGCTAATGGGGTGTCGAGACGAAGAGGCCGGCCTTGAAGCCAAGAAAGATATTGTGGGAGGGGATTTGCATATTATTGAGATGCCTCTTGATAACGAAACCGCCATCGTCGATGCGTTTGTTCGAGCTGAGGCCGTGTATGGCCCTATTGATATCCTCATAAACAATGCGGGTATCTTAGACGACACGCCATGGAAAGATGTAAATTCTGAGACGTTGGCTAAATCGATGCAAATTAATGTGAACGCCCCGCTTACACTTATCCAGCAAACGTTACCGCAAATGATTGAGCGAGGTTTTGGACGTATTATCAATGTAAGCTCTAGTTACGGTAGCTTCGCCGAGGGGCTGAAAGGGCCAATGTGCTATGCGATAACAAAGGCTGCTATTAATGCGCTTACGGTTAAGATGGCAGCGGTAGTTGATGAAGCTGCTGACGGTAAGTCTCTTGATGTAACCGTTAATAGCATGACCCCGGGTTGGGTGCATACCAGAATGGGTGGAAGTGATGCGCCCAAAACGCCCGAGGAGGGAGCAGATACGGCTATTTGGTTAGCAACCATGGAAGAGGGCGGCCCCCATGGCCAATTCTTAAAAGATAGAGAGCCTATAGAGTGGTAGCCTTAATTAACTAGCCTAATTCATATAGTTTGAAGGCTACCATTTTCACGAAGCTTTTTAATCAGCATCTTCTAAAGTGAGAATCGCTCTCGTAGAAAGCGGGCGATTCCATCTTCATCGTGATGCCCAATGACGGAAGTGGCGGCGTCTTTGATATAAGGTTTAGCGTTAGAAGGTGCATAAGCCTCGTCTGCTAGCTTAAACATACTTAAATCATTATCACTGTCGCCAAACACAATAACGTTGCTTGCATTCAACTGTTGGCGCAAAAGCTCTACCGCACTGCCTTTATTCGCAAGATTGTGGTGTACATCCATCCAACGGTACTCATTCCCTT
Organism: Alteromonas sp. CNT1-28; assembly: GCF_022348345.1. Taxonomy (NCBI): domain Bacteria; kingdom Pseudomonadati; phylum Pseudomonadota; class Gammaproteobacteria; order Alteromonadales; family Alteromonadaceae; genus Alteromonas; species Alteromonas sp. CNT1-28. Next base: position 82,141 of record NZ_JAKREZ010000012.1, read on the forward strand.
CGATAGCTGGCCCAGAGTACGCTATCAGTCCTTCGTGCATGTTAAGCTGCTTATACATGTCATAGACTAGCGGTGCATCTCCGATCATACTGATGTTTGTTATATGTGCATTAGCAGGTAGCAACTCAATAGACGCTAGTCGCGCTTTAGTGCGCGAAAAATACTTTTCAATTAAATCGTGTTCCACCTGATGCTTAGGCGACGAATGGTAAATCACGTGCTCGTGATCTGGGCTATCCATATTCACTGTGTTAATGAAAGGCGTAATATTGTTATTTACGGCGTGCTCGATAATAAGATTTACTTCACTGGGCGCGAGCAAATTTTCTAGTGTTAGCGCGTTTCCGGCAGGATCCCAAATTGCCACCCCATTATTATAAATGTGAGGGAGTACAAAAGACTGACCTTGTAGCACAAATTGCGCTGAATGCATGGTACGACCCGTCGCTACGGTGAATGCAATGTCTCTCTCACCAAGCAAGCCCAACGTCTCTTTAGTAAACGAGGAGATTTCAGAAGACTTATTTAATAAAGTGCCATCTAAATCAAAAAATATTAAATCCATACAATTGGTGCCTAATCTCTCTTTCAGAATAACGCCGACCAAACGACGAAGGGCAATAAACGTGGAGTTCGTTATATTGCCCTTCGAAAATATTGGAACAGCTAGATTGATAACTCCGCTATGATTACTGTATCACATTCTGCTTTGAAGCAGCGTTCCATATTATGTCGCTAGTCTTGCTACCGAATAGATTCGACCACTTTGTCGGTGTGCTGCTTCAGTAATTGCGAGACTTTAGAAGCAGACTGTGACTTTTTAAGGTTAATTACCAGCGCAACTTTACCATATCTAACCGCGTGTCTTACGGTTTGTATAACCTCATTTCTGTCTGGACGTAAACCGATTAAACCCGCTATGAATAACCCAATGAATATGCCTGGGCTAATTAGTGCTATGTAGGTAAACAAAGGATTTTGTTGAGTAAGCGCTGGGCCAAACTGCGTTAACAAAAATGCCGCCACTAAACCTACAATCAGACCGATTGAACCAAGCAACAGGTGGGACGACCACATGCTTTTGCCAATGGATGCGCTGTTACGTTCAAGTTTTTCACTCATTTTAGGGTCGCCAGCTTCGATAATTTCTACTTGAGATACCTCAACAGATGTTTGGTCTTGAACTATCTCAAGTACTTCCTGCACTTTACGTTTTGACGGAAATACAGCCGCGACTTGCAAATCACCGGTTGATACAACATGGGCTCTCAAATTCTCATGTTCATTACTGTTTTCGCTTTTTGACTCTACGTTTTTCGAACTTTGAACATTCATCTTTAAATCCTCGACTTCTTACTTGGACTCTCTAAATCAATCCACTTCACTTGCACTTCACAGGGTATTGCTGTTCGGCTTCACCTAAGTGCATAGGTAACCCGACAACTATTGTTCATACTTATTCAAGTTGCATTCCGACGAAGAAAAGTAGCGGTTTATACTTTAGTAGAAAAAAGAGGAAGTTCGTTTTTATGATATTGTTTTTAAACGTTATTTTCAGAATGTTAAATATGATTTAGTAAGCTTTAAGGCGAAATAAAGAAGGATTTCGAAGCGATATGCTGAGTTTTAGCAAGCGCCGCTACCGGACCAAACAGCCGGTACTGTGATAATTTTACACATAGCGTGAAAATTCGTTATGGCCTTTAAAATCACTGTCTTGCCGTGGAAGCGTCGGCTTGCCGCAAGGTTACTTGCGTGTAGTGATCATTTCTGTACGTTCTTCTGTAGATTCTATTTATAAATTGAGATTTGGTACCGTTGTTTGCAATCTGACTAAGAAAGCACAGCGAGCATCTGCGGCCGTAGCAGCACCTTAACAGTCGGTCTTCTTAGCTGGTAAGGACAGGAGTATCTATAAATGAAACGGATTAAGGGCTATTGCAACGTCTACTCTGATGATAGCCATCTATCAATAAGGCGCATCGCTTGCGGTGATAAACGGTTTTACTATCGCTATGCAAGTGGAAAGAAAGTCACAGGAGAGCGCGTGTTAAAGCGTATCAAAAAGCTTGTCATTCCTCCAAATTGGCGCGACACCTTTATAAGCCGTGACAGTAAAGCCAGCGTTCAAGCCGTCGGCTATGACGAAAAAGGACGTAAACAATATATCTATCACAACAAATGGCACGAGCAGCAGCAAGTAGAAAAATTTGAGCGTTTGGTTGCCTTTGGTAATGCACTTCCTGAGTTCCGTGAGCACTGTCTTTCATTAATTTCACAGCCAACATGGACGCAAGAAAGAGCTTGCGCGCTGGTGTGCCTGTTGCTCGATTACACAGGTGCTAGAGTTGGCAACGCTCAATATAGCAAGGAAAATAATACATATGGGTTAACTACATTGCGGCGCAAGCATGTACAAGCGCAGTGTGACGATAGTGTTGAACTTGCTTACATTGGTAAGCACGGCAAACCAAGAACACTAAAAGTAAACGACCCTGAGCTTGCTTCATTAGTTTGTGACTGTGCGCAACAACAAGGTTACTGTTTATTTCGTTATCAAGATGAGAATAAACAATGGCACGACGTAACGAGCGAAGACGTTAATGCGTTTATCCACAACGAACTAAGTGAACAGTTCAGTTGTAAAGACTTTCGAACGTGGGCATCAAGTCGATTTGCACTAACAAACCTGCCCAGTGTGTATGAACAGATAGCAAACTCCAGAACCAAGAAATGGGAGAGTACGTTAAGTAAGTGTGTTGCAGCAGAACTTGGCAATACTCCCACCGTTTGCAGGAAATATTATATTCATCCGAAACTATTTACTGTGAAAAATGACGAAAAGGCGTGTGAGAAGCTAATTAATCGGGTTCGCTCGCTACATAGTGAAGATTGTACGCAACTTACCCATTTACTGCCTGTAGAAAAGCTTCTTTTGGATGTTATTTCGTCTGAGTGCGCGTAACAAAGTATTATTAATGAAAATGTTTTAGCTGATAGTAAAGTTGCTGTTTTTTGCGACTTTTCAGCTAAAGTTAAATTGTTTCATAAATGACTTAGTGTTTTTAAGTTAATGAATGCTAATGGTAATTTTGAATTTTATTAGCGTAATATGCTGTGAAACATGGTTGGTGCTAATTTAAACATAAGTGCCTGTTAAACGATGTTGTTTAAAAATTGCACTTGAAATTTTCTGTCAGATCCTTATATTGTTAGAGCTCTAATGATTATTGTTCGATTTAATTATTTGCTTTTGAATTTCAATTAGCAAAGGTTAAATGGCGTTTTCATTTACGAGTTTTCGAAGAGCAATAGAGGAAATAACGAACGTTATGCCAATGGAAAGTTACCTATCACTAGCGGTGTATTTTATAGCGATGTTAGGGATAGGGTTGTTTGCTTACCGACAATCTACCAGTGATATTTCTGGTTATATTTTGGGAGGGCGACAAGTTAGCCCTCAAGTAACCGCACTGTCTGCGGGTGCGTCTGACATGTCTGGCTGGATGCTAATGGGCTTACCAGGTGCAATGTACTTAACCGGTTTCGATGCGGTTTATATTGCAATAGGGTTGGTTGCAGGTGCGTTGGCCAATTATTTACTAGTAGCACCAAAACTTCGCGTTTATACCGAAGTAGCGAACGACTCGCTGACTGTGCCTGAGTTTTTTGCGAAGCGTTTTAATACGCCTAACTCAAGCTTACGTATTGTTTCAGCGGTGATTATCGTACTGTTTTTCACGCTATACACCTCTGCCGGGTTAGTTGCAGGTGGTAAGTTGTTTGAAAGCGCGTTTTCGGTCGATTATCAGTTAGGCCTATTTATTACGCTGGGTGTAGTGGTGTCTTATACGCTACTTGGTGGTTTCTTGGCAGTAAGTCTTACGGACTTTGTGCAAGGGTGCATTATGTTTGTGGCGCTGGTACTGGTTCCAATCGTTGCGTTTACCGAGTTCGATAGTGTGTCGCAAATGACAAGCGCCGCTTATCAATCTGTACCCAATTTTTCTGAATCGTTAGAAACGCTAACGATTGTTGGGTTGCTATCGAGTTTAGGTTGGGGCTTAGGTTACTTTGGACAGCCGCACATTATTGTTCGCTTTATGGCAATTCGTTCTGTTAATGCCATTGGCACAGCGCGAAATATCGGCATGTCGTGGATGTTAGTGACCATTGTTGGTGCATTGGCAACAGGATTTGTGGGCATTGCTTATGCCAATCAGTTTGGTCTTGCTGTCGACGACCCTGAGACAATATTTATTATTTTCTCACAATTGCTGTTTCACCCACTTATTAGTGGATTTCTAATGGCCGCTATTTTAGCCGCTATTATGAGTACAATTTCGTCGCAACTGCTGGTTAGCGCAAGTTCGTTAACCGAAGACATTTACCGCGTAATGGTAAATAAAAAGTCTTCAACCAAGGCGCTGAGTGAAAAGCAAACGGTAACAATTGGCCGTTATGGTGTAGCAGGTGTAGCTGTGGTTGCATTGTTATTAGCCATGGATGCGTCGAACACAATTTTATCTTTAGTAAGTAATGCTTGGGCAGGTTTTGGTGCAGCATTTGGTCCGTTAGTACTGTTTTGTCTGTATAAAAAGGACCTAACAGCGAAAGCGGCAATGGCGGGCATGATCAGCGGTGCGGTAACCGTACTGTTCTGGATTTATGCGCCCGTTTTAGCTGACGGTAAAACGTTAAGCAGCGTTATTTATGAAATTATTCCAGGGTTTGCGGTAAGTACGTTAACGCTTTATGTGGTAAGTCGCTTTAGCGAAAACCCATCGTCAAACGTACAAGCAACATTTGCGCAAGCCAGTGAAGAATTAGCAAATCAACAATCTTAAGGTTAAAAAGTTTATTATGAGTCATCCAAATTGGAAACGCGTAGTCATCAAAGTGGGTAGTGCATTGATATCGCCCAACCAACAAGGTTGTAGCAGTCATTACCTTTTGAGCATTGCGCAATTTATCGTGCGATGCAGAGCCAACGGTACACAAGTTGTACTCGTGTCTTCTGGTTCTGTCGCAGCGGGTGCGCACCTGTTTCCAGAGCAAGAAAAGTCAGATATTGCAGTTAAAAAAGCAATGGCAGCAGCGGGTCAAACCGAAATGATTGCCACATGGGACAGACTGTTTGATTTTCCGTCTGCTCAGATGCTTCTAACGCATGCTGATTTACGAGACAGAGAGCGTTACGTAAGTATCCGTGAAACGATATTTAGTTTATTGGACAACAATATTCTACCTATCGTGAACGAAAACGACACCGTTACCACTGACAAATTGAAAGTGGGTGATAACGATAATTTATCGGCCATGGTGGCGTCGGCAGCTGAAGCAGATGCACTTATCATCTGTTCAGACATTGATGGGTTGTACGATAAGAACCCGCATGAACACGACGACGCACAATTGCTTAAATCAGTTAATACCATTGATCAAAGCATTTATGACATGGCTGGCGGTGCGGTAAAAGGCGGTGTAGGCACCGGTGGTATGCGCACTAAAATTGAAGCGGCCGAAAAAGCCGTTTCGCATGGTATAGATACATATATTATTAACGGCTTTACTGAACTGTCGTTTAATATGCTGCTAGCAGGTGAAAACCCAGGCACGCATTTCAAACCTCACGCCACGCCAATGCAAGAGAATGTGCATTGGATGCGCCATACGTCAAACGCGCAGGGCGAGGTGATAGTAGAAGGGGACTTTGACGCCTCATTAGCTGGCGACGCAGAGCAACTGACAAGTAGCGAAATTATCGACGTGAAAGGTGAGTTCTCGGTAGGCGACACCATTCTAGTACGTAAAGAAGACGGTACTAAACTGGTAAAAGCCAAGTCGAATTACAGTAGCTGTTTATTGAATTTTATTGCGAATCAGGAAAACGAAGAATTCGCCCATGAGTTTGAGGAAAAGACTGGGCCAATTATTTCTGATCAGCACATAGCAAATCTGGAGAAAGAATGAGCATTATTACAGAGTTAGCACAACAGGCAAAAAAAGCTGCACGTACACTGGCTATTTTAAGCGAAAGCCAGAAAAACGCGGTGTTAACTGATATGGCCGCGGCAATTCGTGCAAACAAAAGCAAAATTATTGAAGTAAACGAAAAGGAAGTCGCGCGCGCCAAAGAAAATAACTTAGACGCAGCGATGGTTGACCGCTTAATCCTAAACGACGAGCGTATTGAAGCCATGGCTGAAGGCATCGAAGTTATTGTTGAACTTGATGATCCTGTGGGTAAAGAGCGCGTTATCGGTACACGTCCAAACGGTATTGAGATTAAGAAAATGCGCATACCGCTGGGTGTTGTGTGCATGATATATGAAGCACGACCTAATGTTACTGCCGACGCAGGCGCGCTGTGCTTTAAATCGGGTAACGCAGTAATATTACGTGGTGGTAAAGAAGCACTAGATACAAGTTTAGCCATTGCTGAACTTATGCAAGACGTGCTGGAGAAGCACAATTTACCAAAAGCGCTGGTAACGGTAGTTCCGAATCCAGATCGTGCATTAATGCAAGAGTTAATGGAGCAACGCGACTATATAGACGTTATTATTCCTCGTGGCGGTGAAGGTCTAATCAACTACGTGACTGACAACGCCAAGGTGCCGGTAATTCAGCACTTTAAGGGTGTGTGTCACCTTTACGTAGACAAAGAAGCAAATTTAGACAAAGCCATGGCGCTACTTCTAAATGGTAAAACACAGCGTACTGGCGTGTGTAATGCCTTAGAAGGCTTAGTAGTACACCAAGCTGTTGCGGGTGATTTTCTGCCTAAAGTAGCCGACGCATTCAAAGAAAAGGGTGTTAAGGTTCACGTAAACGAAAAAGGCAGCCAATACTTTGATGGTGCTGACGTTATTTCTGAAGACGCGTACGGTGAAGAATATCTTGGTCTTGAAATCGCTATCCGTGTAGTTGACGATTTCGAAGCAGCGGTTGACCACATTGCGCAATTTGGTAGTAACCACACGGAAGTAATTTGTACGGAAGATGCTGAAAAAGGCAAGTTATTCCAACGCGCAGTTGATGCAAGTGTAGTAATGGTTAATGCGTCTTCACGTTTTTCTGACGGTAGCCAGCTTGGCTTAGGTGCAGAAATTGGTATTGCAACCACTAAGCTACATGCTTATGGCCCAATGGGCTTGGAGTCGTTGACTTCAGAGAAATATTTAGTGAATGGCGAAGGCCAAATTCGCGACTAATAAAAAGATGTTTTAACTGGTCGGCATTGTGCCACGAGTTTACATGCTTCATAATTAAAAGCGCTGACATTCGTCGGCGCTTTTTTTGCCTATTCAAATATTTACCCTCGGAGTACAGACGGAGCTTACATGGAGATTGTGATAGACCCCGCGCAGTTATGGCATCAATTTATAAGTTTTGCCAATGATTATAAACTGCTGACATCTCTAGTACTTTTAATTGTACTGCTCTTTCTTAAAAAGGGTGTGTTGCGCCTTATCAGGCGCATTAGTTCTCATCGTGGCGAAGACCGCCGAAACCAAATTAATATTCTAGAGCAGCTGGGTAATGCCTTTATCATTATTGTATTAATGATGGTGTGGAGCTCTGAAATCCAAACACTGGCAATCTCCATTGCTGCCTTTATGGTGGCCATTGTGTTGGCAACCCGCGAGTTTATTCAGTGCTTTATGGGGTTCATTTACTACCTGGGCGCTCGGCCATTCAGGGTAGGCGATTGGATCCAAATGAACAACATCATTGGTGAAGTAGTAGAGATGGACTGGGCGAAAACGACACTTTTAGAAGTAGACCCTGAAAGCTTTAACTACACGGGTAAACACGTGTACGTGCCTAATAGCCAGCTAGTGACCCAAACTGTACGAAATCTTAACTTTATGCGTCGCTACCGTTTGCATTCATTTGAAATAGTGAACGAGCCTTCTGTGAACGCCTATAGTTTGCTTCCAGCGTTTCATGCCAGGGCACAGGCACATTGTGAATATTTCCGCGACGTAGCAGAGCGCTACAAAGGCCTAATTGAACGTCACTTAGAACAAGAGTTTATTCGCATTGACCCAGAGGTTGAGATTAAAACCAATGAACTTGCCAAAGTGGTGGTAAAGGTAAGCCTGTTTTGCCCTACAGCCGAAGCCCACGAGTTAGAGCACAAAATGTGCTCAGATTGGTTAAGTTTGTGGTTCAAAGCGCAAAAAGAAGAGCAACGCCAGCTTCATGCACAGCACAGCGATTCCTCTTCAGTGCAAAACCAAGCTAAAGCAATGCCTGAAGCACAGACAACTACTAGCGGTGCGCTATAGCGTTTATTCCAAGCACGTCCATTCTCTGTGGCTGGTAAAGTGGCCTTGTAAAAAGGCCATTTGGTCAGCCAAAATTCGCCTGTTCATTAAATAAAAACGCTCGTACACATTTGGCCTGAAGGGTACTGCAAGTAGGGGCATGTTGGCTTCTTCTGGCGTTTTAGCACCTTTTGCGTGATTACACCGCTGGCAAGCAGTGGCAACGTTCGTCCAACTGTCTTTTCCGCCACGAGAACGAGGGATAATGTGGTCTCGGGTAAGCTGCTTTGGCGTAAACTTATTGCCGCAGTACATACACAGGTAGCTATCGCGCCTAAACAAATAGCGATTAGTAAGGGCAACTTTGCCAGATAAATCTGTTACCTTGCCGTCGCACGCGATAATACTAGACAGGGTAAGCTGACTTTGCAGCCCTTCGTGATTCCAGCCTCCCTTAAGCGTTATAGCATCGCTACCTAGCTCAAATAGCACCTTATCTTGACTGTAAAGCTTTGCGGCTTGTTCAACATCTATCCACTCTTGTGGCATGCCTGCTTTATTAAGTCGAAGTACCAACATGGTTATCTCCTTTAGCACACTAATATTAGACGTTCTTGTTGTGGTTAATCACTTCTGCGCATTGGTCGCACGTGATGTTTATTTAAGTTCTTACTTTGTTCGCTTTTTGTTCTAGCATACGCTGTTTTGTGTCAATATGATGAAAATATAGTCAATAATTGAAATTTCACAGATATTTCATATAGTCATGGTGCTATAGGTGATAGCGGTTAATGACCGAGTTGATTACAAAATAACACGACAAATTCCGCGCGGGGCTGCATTTGACCATGGTATTAACGCTACTTCATGGCTATACTATGCGCCGCGTTTAAAAGCGATAAAATAAAGATTGAAATTAAAGGACAAATAGTGACTCCTATTACTAAATCATTTCAGTATGGACAGCATACTGTAACTCTAGAGACGGGTGTAATTGCTCGTCAGGCAACAGCTGCGGTTCTTGCGAGCATGGACGATACGTCTGTACTGGTAACAGTAGTTGGTAAAAAAGAAGCCAAAGCAGATCAAGACTTCTTCCCACTTACTGTTAACTACCAAGAAAAAGCGTACGCTGCGGGTAAAATCCCAGGTGGTTTCTTCAAGCGTGAAGGTCGTCCATCTGAAGGTGAAACACTGATTGCACGTCTTATCGACCGTCCAATCCGCCCATTATTCCCAGAAGGTTTCAAAAACGAAGTACAAGTTGTTGTTACTGTAATGTCTGCTAACCCAGATATCCCTACAGACATCATCTCTATGATTGGTACTTCAGCAGCCCTTGCTATCTCTGGTATTCCTTTCAACGGCCCAATCGGTGCGGCTCGTGTTGGTTATAGCAACGGTGAATACATTCTAAATACACGCGCAGAAGAGCAAGCTGAAAGCGAGCTTGACCTTGTTGTTGCGGGTACTGAAGGCGCAGTACTTATGGTTGAATCAGAAGCAAGCGTGCTTTCTGAAGACACCATGCTAGGTGCGGTTATGTTCGGTCACGAACAAATGCAAACTGTAGTTAACGCGGTTAACGAATTTGCTGCTGAAGTTGGCACTGAGAAGTGGGACTGGGCACCAGAAGCAGAAAACACTGCGCTTAAAGACAAAGTTAAAGCACTAGCTGAAGCAGAAATGACTGCGGCTTACCAGATTTCTGACAAGTTAGAGCGTAAAGACGCAGTAACTGCAGCAACTGAAAAAGCACTAGAAGCTATCCTTGCTGAAGACGAAGAACAAGATAAGAAAGAAGTACTAGACCTTCTTCACGATCTTGAGTCTGACGTTGTACGTTCACGCATTCTATCTGGCGAGCCACGTATCGATGGTCGTGACCCAGCAATGATCCGTGCACTAGACGTAGCGACAGGTATTCTTCCTCGTACTCACGGTTCTGCACTATTTACTCGTGGTGAAACGCAGGCACTTGTAGCTGCTACGCTTGGTACAGAGCGTGACGCACAGATGATTGACGAGCTTCAAGGTAAGCGCGACAGCCGTTTCATGCTTCACTACAACTTCCCTCCATACTGTGTTGGTGAAACCGGTATGATTGGTTCGCCTAAGCGTCGTGAAATTGGTCACGGTCGTCTAGCTAAGCGTGGTATTCAAGCAGTAATGCCAAGTGAAGAAGAATTCCCGTACGTAGTACGTGTGGTTTCTGAAATCACAGAATCAAACGGTTCATCTTCAATGGCGTCGGTATGTGGTACTTCACTAGCGCTTATGGATGCGGGTGTTCCAATTAAAGCGTCTGTTGCGGGTATCGCAATGGGCCTAGTTAAGAGTGACGACAACTTTGTCGTACTTTCAGACATCCTTGGTGACGAAGATCACCTTGGCGACATGGACTTTAAAGTAGCGGGTACTACCGAAGGTATTACTGCACTTCAAATGGACATTAAGATTGAAGGTATTACTAAAGAAATCATGCAAATTGCGCTTAAACAAGCAAAAGAAGCACGTTTGCACATTCTTAACGTAATGGACGAAGCGATTGGCGGTCACCGTGAAGAGCTAAGTGAATTTGCTCCACGCATTTACACCATGAAGATTGACCAAGACAAGATTCGTGACGTTATCGGTAAAGGCGGCGCAATGATCCGTCAAATTACTGAAGAGTCTGACACTAACATCGAGATTGAAGACGACGGTACTATCAAAATCTTCGCAACAGAGCGTGCGAAAGCAGACATCGCTATTAGCAAGATTGAGCAAGTAACGGCTGAAATTGAAGTTGGTAAGACTTACAACGGTAAGATTACCCGTATTGTAGACTTCGGTGCGTTCGTAGAAGTACTTCCAGGTAAAGAAGGTCTTGTTCACATTTCACAAATCGCTCACGAGCGTGTGAACAAAGTAACTGACTACCTAGAAGAAGGCCAAATGGTTGACGTTAAGGTTATGGAAATCGATCGCCAAAACCGTGTACGTCTAAGCATTAAAGAGCTTCTAGAAAAGCCTGCGCCTAAGTCTGATGACGCAGAGTAATGCCAATTAGGTTTTAAACCTAGTTAGCTGTATATAAGTAAAAAGGGAGCTTGGCTCCCTTTTTTCGTTATAGGTTTTAAAAGTAATAACGGGTTGGGTTTTACTCTTTAACCCTCACATCCAACCTATAACGAAAAGCGCTTTTTTAGAGGTATTAGATAATGGATAAGCAAACGCAAACCGAAGTAGAAGCAGCAGTATTCCGCCGCTTAGTAGAACACCTAGACGCAAATAAAGACGTTCAGAACATTGACCTGATGATTTTGGCGGATTTCTGCCGTAACTGCTTGGCAAAGTGGTATTCGGCGGCTGCAAACGAGCAGGGCGCTGAAATCGACTACGAAGCCGCACGCGAATTGGTATACAAAATGCCGTATTCAGAGTGGAAAGAGAAGCACCAGCTTCCAGCAACTGACGAGCAGCTGGAGAAGTTGGCTGCTAGGCAGGGGAAGTAGTTTTTAGATAAGACAAAACTTGTTTTTGTGTTTTGAAAGCCGGCTTATGCTGGCTTTTTTGTTTGCCCAGCGAAGCTGGCAAACCCGTCAGGTTGAAAGAAACCTGAATCACCCTGACTGAGGGGAAGATAATCCGAATGGCAAGGGCGT
>NZ_JAKREZ010000110.1:0-1275 GCF_022348345.1 Alteromonas sp. CNT1-28
TAATATTGCGATATCAATAAGATAAAAAAGATAGGAACATTCATGACGTTTGGTGATCAGATCAATCGCCAAACTTCACTGAGGCCAAACAGCCATGAATGCCCTATCTATTGTGAACAAAGTCGTATCGCTTGTCAGCTATAAAATGCATAAAACTCGTCGGAATGCAGTAACGGCGTGCGTTAAGAGCCTGCTCAACGGAAGCGCTGCAACCGTAACCAGCATAGGTCGAGGAATTGAGACTAAAGCCTTTGAGAAACACCGGATTAAACGTGCCGACCGCTTGCTTTCAAACCCGCATTTATTAAGTGAAACACCATTTATCTATGCATCTATTTGCCAACTATTTTGTGGCAGCACATCTCGCCCTGTTATCTCAATCGACTGGTCAGATTTAGATGACCATAAAGCGCACTTTCTTTTACGCGCGGCCATATCTTTAAAGGGTAGACCCCCACAAGGCATTCTTAAAGGCGTTACACGCCATGTTACCTTCAAATTGCCGACCCATTATCGTCACCGACGCAGGATATAAATCACCCTGGTTCAGGGAAGTATTAGCGTTAGGCTGGGATATTGTCGGACGGGTTCGCAAACCGCATTTTTACTCACTCGACAGCGGCAATACGTGGCAGTGTATTCGTCACCTTTATGCCCAAGCGACCAGTCGACCTAAGCGTTTTGATAACAGCCAAATAGCTAGAGGTAACCCCTTTGCCTGTACGTTAGTTCTGTTCAAGCAGAAAGCGAAAGGGCGCCACGCTTCAAATCCAGATGGTACACGCAAAGCCTCAAAGCGGTCGAAAGTCCATGCGCAAGGTGCAAAAGACCCGTGGCTGTTAGCCACATCACTAGCATCTCATCAACGCTTATCGAAACAGGTCGTTGCCATTTATCGCCAGCGGATGCAGATTGAAGAAGGCTTTAGAGACATGAAAAGTACCAAGTTCGGGCTTGGCTATGAGCAAAATAAAAGCGTGAAAAAGCAGCGTCTAACAATCCTGGTATTGCTGACGACGTTAGCGTCACTGGTTGCTATCTTATTGGGTATGGTAGTCGTCTCTTCGAATAAACATCGGCGCTTCCAAGCTAATACCGACACCAGAAGCGTGCTGTCATTCCACTATCTCGGTTTGAGAGCTGTTGCTTGCCGAATAAGATTCACTATGCGACAGTGGAAAACTGCACTCAAATGGTACAGCTCCATAGTCGACGGGGCCTGGACCGCAGGCACATGGAATTAAATTCGTGGGGATCCCTCAGACTCTGACCCCA
>NZ_JAKREZ010000013.1:0-93886 GCF_022348345.1 Alteromonas sp. CNT1-28
TACAGTAGGTGCTGGTGTTGTATCTAAGATCCTAGACTAATCTAGACTTAGCAACACAAGCCAAAAAAAGCGCACTTAGGTGCGCTTTTTTTATGCCTGCGATTTAGTTCGTGATTGTTGTGCCCTCTGAAACACGCCGTAAACCCATCCATGGGGGCTCCGATACCGCATCCCTGCGGTGTAGGGTTTCAGAGGGCACAACAATCACTCCCTTCTCTAAGCATATCAAAACATTTGAGGGGGAGAAGAAGTAACACGCCGCGAACCCATCCCCGCTTTTATGTAAGAGTTCCTGAATCGCACCATGCGTTGTCGGAATTAAAAAGGCTCAGCATTCACTCCCTTCTGACGGTATAAGATATTCACGAAGCTAAGAAGTGGAAATTTAACCCCTTTGTTGTGATACTGTAACAATTAAAGGGTACTATGCTCTGTTTATCAGTTTTGCGAGATTTTCATGATTACACGACGCCAGTTTTTAGTGGGTTCTTTGGCATTTGGTGGCCTAGCTAGCAGTGCTTTTGGTAAAAAGTTGGATTTGGCGTCTATGCCGATTAGTGAAGGCTATGGTGCACTAATCGCCGACCCTCAAAAGCTGCTCGATTTACCTAAAGGCTTTAGCTATAAGGTTATATCAAGCCTTGGAAATAGCATGTCTGATGGTATGCATGTACCTGACAGAGCGGATGGCATGGGGTGTCTTCCTATAGAAGGTACTAGCGACAAGGTTGCGCTAATACGTAACCACGAACTGCACCCCAAACACTTAAGTGCTCAGCCACAGTCTATTCAAAAGCATACCAGCAAGTTGGCCTACGACAACTATCATAGTGGGGTTGCTTTACCAGGCGGTACCACAACAATGGTGTACAACCTTACCACGCAAAAGGTAGAGCGAGAGTTTATCAGTCTTGTTGGAACGGTAAGAAACTGCTCGGGCGGCATTACACCTTGGGGGACGTGGCTAACCTGTGAAGAATCTGTAGACCGACCTCATGGTCCTAACGGCGATGTAGTAAACAAAGATCATGGCTACATTTTTGAAGTCCCCGCAAACGCTGACTCACTCATTGAAGCTAAACCGCTTAAAGCAATGGGTCGTTTTAATCATGAAGCGGCGTGTGTTGATCCCAAAACTGGTATTGTTTACCTGACTGAAGATCAGGGTGACAGCTTGCTATATCGCTTTGTACCTAACGAGTACGCTAACTTGGCAGCTGGCGGCCAATTAGAAGCCCTGGTAGTAAAAAATAAACATCAGTTTGATACACGTAACTGGAGTTCCACAATTATGCCATTGGCGACGTGGTTCGACGTTGAGTGGATAGCGTTAGACAATCCAGAAAGCCCGAACGATGACTTACGCGCTAGAGGATATGAGAAAGGTGCTGCCTTATTTGCTCGCGGTGAAGGTATACATTGGGGTGAAAATGAGCTTTATTTTTGCTGTACTAATGGTGGCCAAAAGCAGCTCGGTCAGGTGATGAAACTTGTTCCTTCTGCTGATGGTAAACAAGACAAGCTTCAGCTATTTTTAGAAAGTGAAGACAAGAACTTATATAACTTCGGCGATAACCTAACCGTATGTCCAAACGGGCATCTATTGGTGTGCGAAGACCAATATACCGATATTGTTGATAACCACTTACGCGGTGTTACACCAAATGGAGAGGTGTATAACTTTGCAAAGCTCCATGCGCAAACTGAACTTGCCGGCGCGTGTTTCTCGCCTGACGGCAATACGCTTTTCGTGAATATTTACTCTCCAACGAAGACCTTAGCTATAACCGGGCCATGGCTTGAAGGTTAGAGATCAGAGGTTGGAGACCAGATATTACGGTTATTTAGTAAACTGGCGTCATTTATTCTTATTGCTTTAAAATGGCGCCGTTATCCCCCCAGCGTGAACTGCAAATTTCTATCAACCTTTCTTTCGTCACGCATCATTTACTTACTTTCATACCTTTTCTCGATTAGCTAGTATCTTTACAATCTAATAAATTAATTATTTGAATCGTTTTAACCCGTTTTAATAGTTTTGTTCAATTAATGATAATGCTCTCAACTTAAGAAGGAGAGCCAAATGAGCGCACTATTAAAAAAGCTAACAACGGCGAATAGCCACCGTGTTTCCTCCACAACTACTCAACCCATTCGAACGCAATGCAATTACGCTGATAACTATTATGGCGACCAAGTTTGCGTAGAAGTCAAAGCCCCTAAACCTCGTACCAACCTTCATGTGGGAGTACAGCTGTGAGAACCTCAATGAAATCAACGTTAACTAAGTTTTTCCTAGGCGGCGTAGCTGCCAGCCTACTTACCTTAGGCGTAAGCGCCGATACACTAACCCGTCAAAATGGTGCCCCCGTAGGCGATAATCAAAACTCGCAAACAGCAGGCCCATGGGGACCGGTTTTACTACAAGATTCGCACCTTATTGAAAAGCTAGCGGCATTTGACCGCGAGCGTATTCCTGAGCGCGTTGTTCACGCACGTGGTACAGGCGTTTATGGGTATTATGAAAACCTAGTCGACCTTTCAGATGAAACACTGGCTGCGCCGTTTCAATCAGCGGGTAAAAAGACCGACGTTTTTGTTCGTTTTTCATCGGTAGTACATGGTCATCTGTCACCTGAGACGCTGCGTGACCCGCGTGGCTTTGCAGTGAAGTTTTACACTGAACAAGGTAACTGGGATCTCGTCGGCAACAACTTCCCGGTTTTCTTTATTCGCGATGCAATCAAGTTCCCAGATATGGTGCATGCATTTAAACCATCGCCGGTAACGAACAAGCAAGAGCCTAAGCGCATTTTTGATTTCTTCTCGCACGTACCAGAGTCAACGCACACGTTAACTATGCTTTTCTCTGACTACGGCACACCGGCAAGCTATCTAAATATGGATGGTTCAGGTGTACATGCTTTCAAGTTTGTTGATGACGAAGGTAATTACAAGTACGTGAAGTTCACATGGAAGTCGAACCAGCCAATAAAGAACTTTACCAATGAAGAAGCCATGAAAGTGCAGGGAATGGATATGCAGCCGCATACTACCGACATCTACACGCGAATTGGTGAAAAAGGTGAAACAGCGTCTTGGGATCTTTATTTACAAGAGCTGGAGCCAGAGCAATTGGATGATTTTGAGTTTAACCCACTTGATACCACTAAGATTTGGCCTGAATCGCTTGTGCCGGCTAAAAAGATTGGTCGTCTAGTGCTTAATCGTGTACCAGATAACTTCTTTGAAGAAACTGAACAAGCGGCATTTGCACCAAGCAATTTAATTCCTGGTATTGAGCCGTCAGAAGATAGAATGCTTCAAGGTCGTTTGTTTTCGTATGCTGATACACAGCGCTATCGCCTAGGTGTAAACGCGTACCGCATTCCGGTTAATGCGCCTAAAAATACGGTTATTAATAACCACGAACAGCATGGTCAGCTTCGAACGACTAGCACTGCGCGCGACGTGAATTATCAGCCAAGTCGACGTCTTGATCTTAACGAAGATCCAGCGTTCCGTTACTCAAGCAAGCCGTTTGCAGGTATGACGCAACAAATTCCGTTCTACAAAGAACAGAACTTCAAGCAAGCGGGTGAGTTTTTCAGAAACCTAACTAAAGAAGGTCAGAAAAACCTAATTAGTAACTTAGGTGGTGCGTTGGCATCGGTGCCTGAAGAAGAAATTCGCGTCATTATTAGTGCTTATATGTACAACGCTGATAAAGACTACGGTGCAGGTGTAGCAAAATTAGCGAAAGCACCAATGTCTAAAGTTCGTCAAACGGCGAAAGACTTAATGGAACAGCAAGCTGCACGTGCCGCTAAAGCAAAGCAAGTTGCTGAAAGCCTAACCGCACTAATGCAATAAGCTAAGTAGCAATAGGGTTGGGAGTTACATCACAGTGTTGAGTAACTCCCATTTTTCTCAAACAATTCTTCTTTAACAATCTTTCTGTAACAGCTTTACTGAAAACAGTTTTGTAGTAACCAAATTTAGATTTACCAGTAAGGGGGCACAATGTCTTTTTTAAAGCAAACACTTACGGCAGCACTGTTCGCCGTTGCCACCTTCACCAGTTTTTATACTAGTGCGGTAAGTGACGCAACCACTCAAGCTGATACTCAACAAAGTGCAACTAGGCCTAATATGGAGACCTTGAAAGCACGTTATTTTGATGCAGCGCGGGAAGGTGATAGCGCCATGCTGAGTGCGTTTTATCAAGCCGGTTTAGATGTTAATGTGGCCGATGAAAAAGGCTACACCGCACTTATTCTTGCGGCGTACCATGGGCATACCGACACCGTGAACTTTCTTATCAGCGAAGCTAATGCCAACCCATGTCAAGAAGACAACCGCGGAAACACCGCACTTATGGGGGCCATATTTAAAGGTCACGTCAGTGTAGCTAAGCAATTGGTTTTTGCCGATTGCGATATAGATGAAGAAAACGAGCAAGGCCAAACGGCGTTGATGTTCGCAAGCCTTTTCGATAGACAAGAAATTATCAATACGCTTATCGATAAAGGGGCTAACCCAGCTCACATGGATAAAGCGGGTAATTCGGTAGCGGATATCGCTCTTTCGCAAGGTAATTACGAACTAGCAAAAGTACTACGCGAACAAAACGCTAATTAACCCACGTCATATTAGATAGCATTGAATACAACTAGGGGGAACTCCCTATTTGTATTCAATGCATTAAGTTCAATACTAAGCCCATAAGAATTTAGAAGTGGGTTTACTATGAAGTCATTAATTGCCGCTGTGTTCGTTCTGTTTTCTATGCCTTCTTTCGCTGGCGTAATTACCTATGATTTCACTCGATTAGTGTTAGGTGACGAAACTGACCAAACCAGTTTAATTGGGCAAATCACTTTTGATGAAAACGAAACCCAGTTCAATATGAATACATGGCTATCGTTTTTTTTTCAGCTTGAGTTTGATGGCACCATTTACAATATATTAGAAGATGATATTGCTGACTTTGCGATAGTTGATTTAGAAAATGGTGTGTTTGGTGATGAAAGCGGTGAAGGTTTTCAACTATTTATTGAAGACTCAAGCGTTCCCTACGAATTCACTATTAGTTCAGGTTTAGCCGGGCTAGGAGCATCAGACTCGTGTGTGTTTTTTGAAAATGGTGACCGCTGCGCAGGTGGCTTGTTTCAACTGGTTAAAACTGTCGAGTCTATAGATGGCTCAACACAAGTGAGCGAACCTGCTTCTTTTGCCACTGCGATGCTAATTTTGCTCGCGTTTACTTCTTTCAGAAAGCGCAAACTATAAGGCTTCTTCAATTCGAGAGAGTGGTTTATTTCCTGTACCTCGTTCGTTCCCTCCAACATATCTATGTTTCTCGATAGTTGGTGTTTTTAGCCCTCCTTTTGTGAGGGCTTTTTTCTTTTTAAGTTTCTGCTTTTTCAACGCTTTTATAAATTACATCGAATAGGGGGAACTCCCCATAGTTTTGCTTCTTTGGTTGTTAAATACTCAAGGGGTACTCAAAGAGAGGTGTATTATGAAGTTCCTTAATAACAAAACAGTATTATCAGTAGCTATTGCTTGTGCCCTACCAGCGAGCATGGTGAATGCAAAAACTTTCGATAAAACATTGGCTGATGCGCTTGCGGCTTCGCCACTAGAACTACAACAAGTTATTGTTACATTTGAAGGTAAGGGACCTGCCACAACAGAACAAATTACAGCACTTGAATCGTTAGGTATCACTGGAGGTGTTAGCCTACGTAACGTGCCTATTGTTGGTGTGTTAGCCAACAAACAGCAAGTTGAAGCGCTTTATCAACGCGATGATGTGGTGTCAGTGTGGAACAACGACCCACTAGAACTAGAAAACCATGAGTCTACCCAAATCACGGGTGTAAAGGCACTACAGGCTGACCGTGACATTCGCATAAATGGCATGCCGGTATCAGGTAAAGGCATTGGTGTAGTAGTAAACGACTCGGGTGTTGACGGCACACACGGTGATTTAGCATTCCCTGATCACGTAGTTCAAAACGTCTTAGCGCAAGTAAACTTAAACAGCTACAGCGGCATTTTACCGATTACATACCAAGAAAACGTATCTAACACCGATATTTTAGGCGGTCACGGAACGCATGTGGCAGGCACAGTAGGCGGTAATGGCGCCAAGAGCGGTGGCTTGCATGCAGGTGTAGCACCCGGTGCAGACATCATCGGTTATGGCTCGGGCGCAGGTCTATTCATTTTAGATACGATCGGTGGCTTCGACTACGCGTTAACACACCAGTTCGATTACAACATTCGTGTTATTTCTAACTCGTTCGGTAACACTGGCGATGTGGGTACAGAATTTAATCCAGATGATCCAACAAACGTTGTGACTAAAGCACTGGCAGACAACGGTATTATTACCGTGTTCTCGGCAGGTAACTCAGGCCCAGGCGAATCGACAATTACCGGTAACTTCAAAAAAGCACCTTGGGTAATTACAGTGGCTGCGGGCAACAAGCAGGGCGAGCTAGCTGACTTTAGTTCTCGCGGTGTCGACGGAAAAGGCGGACAAGCGGTTGTTGATGGTGAAGTGTTCACATGGGAAGACCGTCCTACCGTAACGGCGCCAGGGGTAGACGTTATTTCTGCTCGTGCATCACTGTCTAGCTTAGGCGGTTTGAGCGCAGCTGACGACGCGGAAATGATTGAACCGCAACACCTACCGTTTTATACCGTATCTAGCGGTACTTCAATGGCTGCGCCGCACGTGTCAGGTATCGTTGCACTAATGCTAGAAGCAAATCCAAACCTTCAGTGGGAAGATGCGAAGCGTATTCTTCAGGAAACCGCAACACCAATGGCTGGTATGGACGAGTGGGAAGTGGGCGCTGGTTATGTTAACGCTTATGCTGCGGTAACTGCAGTGCTTGAAGGTGAAGAAGTATTCGGCGATACCGTGAAGAAAAATCGCGAATTTAACGCATTTGCTAATGTTGCTGAAGGCGATAGCTTTACGCTACCTACGACTTACCTACCCGTAGGTGAGTCACCTGTAGAAGAGTTTGAAGTAACGTCTGACGTATCTATGGTGGTGGCGAGCGCGTCAATTGAAACGGCAACAGCGTTCGTACTAGAAGACCCTGCAGGCAACCGTTATGGCTCTGGTATCGGCCTACCTGTTTTAGGTTCTTCTGTTGGCACAGCTGCGCCGGGTATGCCGGGTACATGGAAACTATATAGCCGCGGAATTGGTAGCATTAGTGGTGTGTCAGTTGACCCACTAGGTGTTACAAACGGTGTGGGTATCCCTGGCACTAACGATGTGAATATTCGCTTGTTAGTCACATCAGGTTACACCGGTATTGATGATGCTGTAGGTCATCCCGCTAAACCTTTCATTGAATACGTCGTTGCTAATGAGCTAATGGATGCAAAAGAAAGTGGGTTTGCACCAGACGCACCACTAACTCGTGTAGAGCTTGCTGATACGCTAGCGCTTAGTGCAAACCTTCGTCAAACAAACGACGGTAACACAGTTAACTACACCGATGTGAGTGCAGAAAATGCTGCAGCGGTAAACTCTGCGACAGCGACAGGTGCGGTGTTGGGAGATTTAGAGATGAATACGCAGCCCGTAATGCAAGCTGATGGTGACTTCTTTGGTAGCAACATGCAGGTGAGCAAAGAAGAAATGGCGTACTCAATGGTTCAAGCATTAGGTCTTGAAGATGCAGCGCAAAGCTTTGACTCTCAAAAGGTTATCGCAATTGTTCTTGGTGAAGCGGTGGAAGTTGAAGACACTGATGCGATTGCTCCTGAGTATCGCGGCTATGTTCAACAAGCACTGGCTGCAGGGCTAATGCAGGTAGATGTAAAAGTAGAGCAAGGCCCATTTGATCTACAGCCTACGCTTAAAGCCTTCTTTAATCCACAAAATGGGGTATCAAGAGGCGAAGCCGCGTTTATCCTAACGCAATACGCAGAACTTTAGTCCTTTGAGGCGAGGGCCGGTTGTAACATTCAAAACACGCGGTAAACCCATCCATGGGCGCTCCTCAGCAGCATCCCTGCTGCTGAGGGTTTTGAATGCCACAACCGGCCCTCGCGTAATTTTTAGAGAGGGGTAGCTGAAGCAAGGCCCCTCTTTTTTGTTTAGGGCGTTAAATGCTGTAATCAGTATTCGCTGAATATGGAATTTGGGAGGGGGAATGGAAAAGAGTTCTACGCTGAGAATAAATCCCAACTATTCTAATAAACCTGCTTTTCCTGCCATTCTGATAAGTTCTGCCGAACTGCTTAAATTAAGCTTCTTATAAATATTACTGCGATGATTTTCTGCAGTTTTAAGGCTCATATCTAATAGCTCAGCAATCTTCTTACTGGTGTTGCCTGCTGCAACTAAGAAAAAAACTTCTCGCTCTCTTCTAGTTAATACACTTAGTGGCGATACGTGCTTTTGGCATTGATCGCTAGATGACTGGGTTAGTTCATCGGGAAAACAGGTTTTGTTTGCGGCCACTTTCTTGATGGCTTCAACCAAGCTTTCACCGGAAGATTCTTTTAATATGTAGCCTTTAGCGCCTGCGTCGCGCATAGCTTCAATGTATTCCACTTCGTTGTGCATAGACAGCACAAGAATTTTCGCGTCGCTGCGCTGAGATAGAATTTTATCAATAGCGACCAGACCACTCATACGTGGCATCGAAATGTCCATCAAAATAACATCTGGCGAGAGCTTTAACACAGCAGCGATTAGCGCGACACCATCGTCGCATTCTCCCACTACGCTGATATCTGGGTTGGCATTTAGCATTTGAGACACGCCTTGACGCATCAGCACATGGTCATCGGCTAGCACTACACGAATTGTCATACGGGTACCGTTACTGTTGTTCTGGTGCCTTGCCCTACTGCAGAGTCTATTTCCAGTGTCGCATTGAACGCTTCTGCTCTGTCGCGAATACTAGAAAGGCCAATGCCGGGCTCTATGGCTTTACTGTCAAACCCTACACCATTATCAAGAATATCCAAACGAATAACGTGATGATGGTAAGAAATTGATAAAGTAAGGTTGGTGGCCTCACTGTGTTTTATAGCATTAACCAGCGTTTCTTGCGCAATTCTAAATAATAAAGTGCTTATATCTTTGGGCAGATCAGGCGGTACGGTAATCTCGGTGTGATATTCAATATCTTCACCACTAAGCAAATTTCTACAAAGCCAGTTAAGTGCTGGTTTAAGACCTAAGTCATCAAGGATTGTTGGGCTCATCAGCCGCGATAATTGTCTGACATCATTTAACGCCATTTCAGCGATGCCGTGTAGTGCTTCAAGCTCAGGCGAAGAGGTTGATAATGCTTGCAGTCTTCGTGTCAGCCCTGTGAGCAGCTGACCAATCCCATCATGTAATTCACGAGAAAGCTTCGCTTTTTCTGATTCTTGTTGAGCCCACAATCGTTTTGCGAGCTGTTGCAAAACCTCTTGATCGGCATCTAATCGAGCCTGAAGGGTCGCCTGTAACGCTTTAATGTTCTCTATCTCGGTGGCCAAGTCAGTCAAAATAGGCGTTCCTGTAGTCTCCAACCTGTTGCTCAGGTAATTGAGATAGCCATTTGGATGTTAAGTCATCCACCGTGTCTTCTTTACCTGGAATGGCGCGATAGTAAAGGTGGTTACGCCAGTAGTTAGGATATAACGCTAATTTTTGCTTTAACTTTTCGATGGACTCTTCATCACCTAGTGACGCCTTTACGTATAGCCACTGCAGGTAAGGCTGGTAGTAGGTTGGTTTAATGAGCGAGCCAAGCTTCTCCATGGCGCTGCTATTTTCATTCAAAGAAAGCCGCTGCTGCATGTCGAGCAGAATTTTAATTTCAGTGATTACCGGTACGTTGGTGTTATCGACAAGTGTAGTGTAGATCTCGTCACGTTCGTTATTTAGTGTGCCTTTATGATGCTTCAATCCCAATGTTAACCATTGATAAACGGCAAATTGCTCGTGGCGCTCTTCGCTAATGGTAGGCGTCACGGTTTCAAGACTGTTTTCTAGGCACAACCAGTTTGCGGTAAGTAAACACATCTCTCCCTGCCATAGTAATACCTCGGTTTGGGCTCTGACATCTTCAGAAGCCTGAGCTAAGCGCCTTGCGTCAGCGGCGTGCTGCGTGGCTTCAGTCAAATTTCCGTTTGCAAAGTTTAAGTAGCTGAATAGCAGGTGGTTATAAAGCTTTTCTTGATTGTGCTGTGTACCGAGTCGTTGCTCGACAGTGGTTAAATAATTGGTGGCGGTATTCTTGTCCCCTTTTACCAAACTCAACTGTGCAAGATTTTGATGGGTTCGAAGTAAGTGAGACTCGTCCCCATTTCTTTCAAATAGCATTTTCGCCTGCTGCCAGTAAATCTCAGCAAGAGAGATATCTCCAATTAGAAAATGCATATAGGCCACATTGCTCATACTTTGCGGCTGAAGCACCTTGTCATCGGTTTGCACACGAATATCAAGACCGCGTTTGTAGTACTCTAACGCTCTTGCGAACTGGCCTCGCTCTTCAAACATAAAACCTAGTGTATCGTTTACATGGGCTTCTTGTGCCAAGTCACCTAAATCGTGGAGTAGTTTTACCGCTTCTTCTAATGACGCCTCTGCGGTGGCATAGTCGCCCGTAAGAGATGTGGCGATGGCAAGGTTGGCTAAGGTTTTAGCCCGCTGAGAGGGCTGCGTTTTTGCATCACGCAATGCCAGTGCGTCTTTAAAATACTGCGCTGCAGCCACATTGTCAGCTGCACGTAGGTAAGCAATACCAAAAGCGTTAAGTACTAAACTCTCGCCTCGGGGATCTTTTGCTTGACGAAACGCTACGAGTGCTCGAGTTAATGAGTCGCTGGTTGCAGTTTCAATGTCCCCATTAATAATTTGCAGACGAGCAAGTTCAAACCAAAGTTGTCCATTATTGGGGCGAAGGGCTAAAGCAGCTTTATAGTCGGACATTGCTTTGGCATCTTCGCCAGCCCACTGATATATATCTGCACGCATCGACAGCAAGTCTGGTCTGTCAGGGAACTGAGAAACAAGCGCATCTATTGATTGTTGAGCAAGAGACAGATCTTCGTTTAGCTCTGCTCTTAATAGCTCGCCTTGTAAACGCCAATACACTGCCAAGTCAGAGAGTTGGAATAAGGTTTCTACCGCTTGCCTGGCACCGTCATAGTCGCCCGTATTTAAATCGTTTCGAGCCTTTGCCACCCATCCACCCGGATAGTCCGGTGTGGTTGCTATAATCGCCTCAACGGTGTCTGCGCTATTTAACGCTTCTCCTTTTTGCCAAGCGGTATCCAAGGCATCAAGGTAGCGTAAGTCAGGAAGTGGTTGGGGCGATTGCGTTTCGATGGCGTCAAATAGCGATTGAATGAGCTTGTTAGCAAATACACTTAAATCATCTGATAGGGTGTTTGCATTTACATTATGCGACACGGTAAAAATAGGTTCGTTAGCGGGCATACTAAGAACACTGGCGTGAAGTAAGTAGCTATCGCTACTGGTAGGCGTAGCATCAAGTAATAATACGCTGTTTACCGACGTGGAAGCCGCTAAGTCTACTCTGTCATTGTCGTTATTAAATGGGGATAACGCTAAGTTTGACACCAATGCTTGGGTTTGCGCTTTATCATCTAAAACAATGTTAGGGTGAGTAGAAAGGGGGTAGCGCAGTAACGTGTTTATCGTATCTAAAAGTGGATATTGAGGGTCATTGAGTACGAGTAGCTGAATAGGAGTATCAGAGGGCAGTCTGGGTTGCGTTTTTTGATACCAATAGTAAGAAAAAATGCTGGCGCTAATCACAAGTACCAATATGGCAATGGCGGAAAAGGTGACAAGGGTTTTGTAAGTTACATTAGCACTGCCGTTATCGCCAGATGAGCTAATGTTAAGCGCTTGCTCCAAAGAGAGTCTCTTCGCTGGCAAATGGTGTGTTAATTGATCAATACAAGCTCTGCGTTTTTTCGTCCACAGGTAATGAGAAAAGCCCAATCCTTCCTTTTGTACACAGCCCAGCATATCTTCTAACACTCTTCCTAAGCTGTAGGTGTCAGAGTGCTCGCTCGCTTTTCCAGTTTGGATGACTTCAGGAGCGGTATAGCGTTGGTGTCCGCTCGTTTGAGCGCCAGACGCAGCGCTCTGCCCAATTCCAAAGTCGATCAGTTTAATGTCTGCATTGTGATCAAGAAGAATATTGTCTGGCTTTATATCGCCATGTTTAATGCCTATCGATTTACAGGCCAACAGTGCCTCAACGAGCTGTTGCTGCCACTTGTCGAAATCGGCTTTGCTGATGGGTTGTTGAATGCGTGTATACAGAGGCTCGCCTTCAATAAACGCCATTGTAAAAAAGGCGGTATCTCCATCAGAGAAAACGTCATGAACACGGATGATATTAGGATGCTGTAGTTGCCTAGCGATGTTGACTTCATTGCGGATGGTTTGCATTTTAACCGGGTCGCTGGCGCCACCGTCAATGACCTTAAGTGCAACTTTCACATCAAGTAATTCATCGATGGCGCTGAAAACGGCGGCCTGAGCACCTGAGCCAAGTTGTTCAACAATTCGAAACCGGTTAGCTAAACGGGAATTTGGCGCAATAGAAGTCCCTAAAGCTAGCGCCTCAGTTTTAAGAGAATTGTTTTGCGACGAGAATACATCGGGCCTGTTCAAAGCCTTCTCCACACTTCACTAACCACTACAGCGACGCAATCGAATAGACGAATTGCGTCACTAAATTGTTATTTTTATTTTAGCTTATAAGTGAAAGTTTATGCTCAATAGTGTGGAATAACAAACGCATCGAAATCATATTCGCTAAAGAGGTGGCAAAATCTATGTCCGTTTGGGTAAAGTAACGGCGTCCCAGCGTCGAGTCTGCGTACAATACGCCAACGGGCTTTTCATCAAAACAAACAGGTACACAGATGGCAGCCTGAATGCCGTGACTGATTGTACTATGCTGCTTATTTAACGATTTATCGCAAACAATATTGCCAATCGCACGAACAGCATTTGCTTGCATGCATTGGTTGATGATAGTACGGCTACCGGTAAAGTCCTCACCTTGCATCCAGCTTTCATAGCCTACCCCGAGTTGATAGTTATTTATCTTATCAAACAAAATGAGTGATGCCCGTTCACACCCTAATGATTGGGTTAAACATTCTCTGGCAAGGTTAATAAGAGCATTACTGCTATTACACTGTTGAAGCTGCGTTTGGTACTGCTTTAGTTGTTGCTTTCTCCACTCCCGTTGGCTATCAAGCCTAACTACATTATTGAGTGCAAGGGGAGTAAATTCACAGGGTACTGGCCCAAGCTGTAATACATGGGGTTTGTCTAGCGTCAGGTGCTTTATTTGAATTCCCGCACTGAAGCACCCTGTAGAACTCATGTCATTTAGCTGCCAAACGTGATCGTTGTCAGCTTGTTTGTTTGCTCGTAATACAATATGAGAGCGAGAAACTTGGGGGTGGGGAATAACGATGTCCGCGTTTTCAGCGCGGCCGACCTGATACTCGCGACCTTCAAAAAGCAAGTGCTCACTTACGCTTCCGTTATTTTCTGTAAAGGCTATTTGTAACGGCATGGCATATTCCTCGTCGCGTCACTGGTGCCATCTCCCCCCATCTGTTTGTATAAAATTACACAAATAAGAGAGTTTCTTGCTTATCAGTGACGCCAAACGCTGGTTTAATTGCTCTGGTTTCGACGCAATTAAACGTTTCAGTCTCCAGTTTGATTTACAATGTTCTTAAGCTAAAGCGTAATGTTTGTAGCTGAGTAAGTAGTAAACCTTTCACGTTCACAACGTCACCACTTGAGCGCCATACATCTGCAATTTCATTGCCAGACGCATTATCAATAAGCGATATAAGGCTATCTACAGCAGCCAGTGCCGCATCGTCATCGTTTACCGCCAATGCCGACTGGACATCGTTTATTCCACTGTCTATGGCTGCCTCTAATAGCGCAGCAATTTTATTGCGATTGCCATTTACGATTGTGCTTAAAGAAGCAACTTTGTCATTGATAACAGAACCTGATGGGCGATTATCTAATAAGATAATAAAATCTGAAAATTGTCCTGTGCTGCCGCGTGCACGAAAACTGCCTGATGACGTTAACGTTGTTATGTCTTCAAACTCGCCACCGTCGTGAGACGTAAACAAGCGCCATGGAATGGTTGGCGTGTAGTGAATAGCTTTAGTGTAAAGCTCAACCATCGCTAAACCTTCAAATCCAAAACCAGCGTCAGCTTTCGGAGAGATTGATACAAGAACCGGAAAACCCGAAACAGCGCTTGTTAGTGCTGAGGGCAGGCGGTCTGTAATGGTCAAATCTGTGGGATCAAGCAGCTCAGCGGTAATGTCAATGTTGTTAGCATTAAGGCCAATACTGTTTTCGAACTCTACAGTTAAATCTACTTCAATTAAGCTGCTTAGCGTCAGTTTGGCCTGAATCTTATTGTCGTCGACAGTGAGAGTTGCAGGCGTGACTACCTGTGCTTGTGCAGTGGAAAACAAAAGTAGAGCTGTGGTGGCAACAACGGTAGTAAGTTGTCTGAATTTCATCGCAGTAAACATCATAGGATGACCTCTTTCAGTATTGGTTAAAATTTAACCTAAAATGGTGCCATTATCAATTAATATAATGGCACCGTTTTCAGTGGTTTGCGATTTTATTCGAAATACTGAGCAAAGAAGCGCGAAGCCAATACAGCGTAATGCGCTCTGGTTATAACCGTATCTGGCGCGAAGCTCGCAGTGATAGTAGGCGTGATGCTGAATGGACTTTGCTTTACACCAAACTCTGCGTTAATCAACGACAAAGTAAGTGCTAACTGAACGTAGCCTTTCATATCAGCCGGAATACTGTCTTGATCTTCTAGCACAATTTGCTCACCGTTATAGTCAACAACGATGTCGGCGTTAGGGTCAAAACTAAGTGCTGCTTCTTCCAAGCCAAGCATCTGTACCAGTGAGTAAGCGATATCTAGCTTAGTAACACTAGCGAACGGGTCAGCACTACCATTTACGCTGCGAAGTACAGGAGACTGTGTACGAAGCTTATCTTTAAGTGCGCCACCTTTAACCATTACTGATTCAACGAACGCTTTGTCAAAACCAGGTACTGAACCAATATTAGGACGTTCTTCATTCAAAAGGTCACGGTACTGTCTAACGGCTCCACCCATTACCGCATAGCGCGCAAAGTCCTTGCGTTTAAGACGCGCATCAGGTGAGAAGCCTCGACTATTGATGGCGTCCATTAAGCGCTCACTTACCGCGAACTCTATGGCGTTTTGTTGAGGGTGACCTTCTACGTCGTCCATACCTTCAAAGCCGCCGCTATTTTCGAACGACACGGTGACGTTAAATGTTTCAGGTAAACCCGGACCGTTAGTTAAACCTAATGGGTCAGCTTCTACACCAGAGAGTGATGTTAAACCATAAACATATACGCCCCACGTACCAGGCATGGCTGGTGCAGCAACACGCATGGTGGTAGAAAGTACTGGCGTAGTTAAGTTACCGCGATATTCAGTGCCGTCAGGGGCTACAAGAACAAGCTTGGTTAAGTTTGCAAAACTATCGGCAGACGCTTTAACAAGTACCTCTTCTGAACCTACTTCAAAAGGAATAACTTCAGGCTCTCCTACCGGTGAATAAAAAACATCGAAGTTTTCCACTCGATCGCTGGTGGTTACAAGTGCATTTGCCTTAAAGCTTTTACCATCCAAGTTATTAACCGTAACTTTATGGTCCATATCTTCAAGTAGGGCAGCAGCAACTGCTGAACGTGCATTAACGTAACCCGCTCCGACTTCCCAGCGCTCATAACCAGGCATGTTAGTGGCTGTCTCTTGCAGCAAGCGCTTAATGGTCGCGTTATCAAGATTCGGGTTCGCTTCCAGCATCAATGCGATAATGCCTGAAACATGCGGTGTCGCCATAGATGTGCCAGAAATCATGGTGTAGAAAGGAAGGTTCTGAGGTTCAATTGCATCTATGTCTGCGTCTCCACCATTCGCGGCGGCGTTCAGTACGGCGCGAGTAGAGATAATGTCCACACCTGGAGCGACAACAGAGACTTCGTTGTTATATGTCCATTGCGTGCCGTCAGGCATAGTAAAGTCGCCAGTCTCGCCTTTTAATCCGCGAGATGAAAAGCCAGCGAGTTTTCCGAACTTGTCACCCGCACCTACAGAGATACCCCAAGGAATTTGTGCATATGGGTTATGCGAGTCTTCACCAGGGCCATCGTTACCTGCTGCGAATACACTAATCATTCCCATGTTATGTGCTTTGTAACTTGCCAACGAAACAGGGCCGAGTGGTTCGTACTTGCCGCTAGAACCCCACGAGTTGCTGATAACTTTGATAGGGTTGTCGAAGGTGTATTGCTTGCTAATTGCGTAGTCGAAGCCGCCGATAGTATCTAAAAGCAGCACTGCTGCGCCTGAACCATAGCCAATGATGTCAGCATCTGGGGCTGCTCCACGGTGCTTGCCATCAGACATTACACCGCTACCCGCGATAGTACCGGCAACGTGTGTGCCGTGTCCTGAGTTTAGGTCGGTATTCACTTGGTTTGATAGTGTTGGACCCGTTACGCCAACGATAGAAAGCGCACCCGGATTCAATATTGCTTGCACGTTATCAACCACAGTATCGCCAAAGAAGTGGTCTTGGTGAGAAGCGTCAATACCCGAATCAATCACTAAAATAGTTGAGCCTTTACCAGTGAACTCAACGTTGTTTCTTGAAGCAAATCCTTCGCCCTGCAAATCAGCAACGCCTGTGATCTCACGTGCATCAGCGTTGTATAGCTTCATTTCACGGTTCGCAAAAACTGATCGTACACCGTCGAATTGAGCAATAGCCTCAATTTGCGCCTTCGTTGCCACCACACCAATGATTGGAAGGTTCTTAAATTGCACGCCTTCTGTAATACCCAAGTTTAATAATTGCGTAATTTGTGACTCGGCAAGTGGTGACATTTGATCGTACGTAACAACAGCCATCAGCGATTCAGCAGGGGAGAGCGACACAAGTTTCTCAGCCATTTGTGAGCCAATGTAGGCATCGGCAAGTGTGTGGGCTGACGGGCTTGCTAGCATAGCTGCAGCTAACGTAGATAGGGCGAACTTCTTCATATTCTTCTCCAAATTCTTGAGGCTGCGCTTTTTCATAGATGCTTAAGACAATCGTTTGACTTGTTGTGTCGTTAGCATTACCGAACGCGTTTATGTTGCTGAAGCGCATGGCATTCGTGCCATGTACTTAATTAAAACGCGGCGTTTTTGGATTAACGTCATCGCAGCAAAGTACGCACTAATAGTGGCCGTTTGAATTTTGTTCGAACATAGGGGTTTCACCCTAAATGTGTGACTTTTTTTGATTTAATAATGCGCAAAATTGCTACAAAGGTTTAATAAAAAATGTCACGTTAAGCACCTATAGTAATGGCGTATGTTGGCGAAATTTAAACATTTATTAGTTTTTGTTTATGTCTTATTCGCTCTGTTTTCTCCCCAGAGGAGTTTGTCATGAAGTTTGATTCAATTAAGTCTCGATTGGTTTTAATGACCCTTATCTGTGTGATTGGAATGGCTATGCTGGTGATAAGTCAGCATTATTTCACTCAGCGTTTAATTGGCTTAAATCAGCAGCGAGATGCGCTACTGAGAATGGGGCAAGATTTGCTTCAGATGAGACGACACGAAAAGGATTTTTTACTTCGCCACGACACCGATTACTTTGACAAGTTTCTTCAGCAGTCGTATTTGTTCAAGGGGCGACTTACTACCCTTGTCCCCATGTTCAATGAATACCGTCTTCCTGTGGCCGATGTCGAAAGCCTGTCTGCCTCAATGGAGGCCTACAGTGGGGTATTCCAACAGGTTGTCTCACTTCAAGAGCGAATTGGGCTCACGCAAAATGACGGGCTGAGAGGGCGTATTTCCGAGCTAGAAAAGGTACTCAACGAAGGGGCACTTTCTCAAAACCCATTATCAAGAGAGTTGTTAACCAATATTCAACTTGCCACGCGAAATTATCAAATAACCCAAGAAGGGTATTATGCGAAGTTGATGAACGAAATGACTGAGCGTTTAGTTGCTGATTACCGCAATAGTTCGGCGCTTGATGAGTCATTGATACAATATAGAGAAGCGCTGTTGCAATTAGTTGATGCGTTCACAACGTTTGGTGTAACTCACAATGAAGGCCTTCGCGGAGAGTTCAGACAAAGCGCACATAATGTGGAGACACAGCTAAAGGGTGTCGATACCGCATTGAAACCTATGATTGAACAACAAGAAGGCCAAGTGCGTATTTACAGTCTAAGTATTGCTGCGCTCACGTCTATCGTGTTAATTCTGGTATTGATCAAGAGTTTTGCGACATTTCACCGAGCTTTTGTTAACTTTCTTACTTTCTTTTATCGCTGTAAGCGTCAGTATCAAATGATTGATACGAGAAAGTTAGGGTTTGCAGAGTTAAAATCACTCGCAGAATTGGCGAATGAAATGGTCGAGTCCAAAAGAGATATTGAGGCGCGGCTAGCAAGTGTAGAAGCCGAGTTGGCCACTAAGAAAGCCTCATAACCACAGAGGGCACTTTTCTTTCTTAAGCGGTCGACTCATTATTGCATCAATAAGGTATAAGCCGAGCAAGGTAGAAGCAAAAATGAAGTTTAACCGCTTAGGAAATAGCGACTTACAGGTGTCGGATGTGTGTTTGGGCACAATGACATGGGGCATTCAAAACACCCAGCAAGATGCAGACGAGCAAATGGCGTTCGCCCTGGATAAAGGCGTGAACTTTGTCGATACGGCCGAAATGTATCCTGTTCCCCCAAATGTAGATACCTATGGCGATACAGAGCGCATTATCGGTAATTGGATTTCGCGGAACGAATCAAAGCGCTCTGACATTGTTTTAATGACTAAAATTGCTGGCAGCGGTTTGAAGTACATTCGCAACGCAGGGCCCATTACAGCTGACGCTATCGCAAACGCACTCACCTATTCATTAGAGCGCTTAAAAACCGATTATATCGACGTTTACCAGCTTCATTGGCCGAATAGAGTTACACCTCATTTCGGTAAGCATTGGCCGGATGGTGCTGATCCAACCAAAACCAATCGAGAAAAAGAACTGGATGGTATGCGTGATATCCTTTTAGGCATTAAGCGCGCGCTGGATGAAGGGAAAATTAGACACTGGGGGCTGTCAGATGACACGCCTTGGGGCATTCACGCCTTTCTTACACTTTGCAAAGAGCTGGATATGCCGCTTCCAGTTTCTATCCAAAATGAGTTCAGTTTACTTCATGCGAAAGACTGGCCTTATTTAATTGAAATGTGTGAACTAGAGAACATTGCTTACCTTCCGTGGTCGCCGTTAGCAACGGGTATGTTAAGTGGTAAGTATCAGGATGGAGCCAGACCGGAAGGTAGTCGTTGGACACTAGCTCAGCGTATGGGGTTATTTAGAGATAAAGCGCCAGCGCAGGCAGCTACAGCAGAATATATGAAGATTGCAGAAAATGCAGGAATAACATCTTCGCAGCTCGCGTTGGCGTGGTGTAAGCAAGTACCTGGTGTTACCTCAACAATTATTGGTGCTACCACTGTGCCTCAACTTAAAGAAAATATAGACGCGTTTGATATTTCACTTTCGAAGGAAACATTGGACGACATTCACAGTGTACTAAGGCAGTATCCTTTAGGCTTCTAAGCGAATTTATTTTCTTCCTAAGAATGGCGGGGTAGCACTTCACTCCCCGTCATTTTTGTGTAATACGCACGTCATATTATGAGTTTTTCAAGTATGAAGTTGTGCGTATTATGTCAATGATTGACCCTCAACTAGCCCAGAACAGCGTGCTAGAAAAAGCACATAACTGGCGTAAGTGGCTTCTTTTAGCCTTGTTAGTCTATGTGATGTTATTAGCTGTTAGCATGATTGGCAGCGGATTCAAATTTGCTACTGGCGACCATGCGAAATCTCTTTTTAGTTTTGCTTCTAATCCTGTCATGGGATTGATTATTGGTATGGTGTGTACCGCACTTATTCAGTCTTCAAGTACGGTTACCTCTATTATTGTCGGAATGGTAGCGGGTGGTTTACCCATAACTATCGCTATACCCATGATGATGGGTGCCAACATTGGGACCAGTATTACCAACACATTGGTGAGCCTTGGTCATGTTGCAAAAAAAGATGAGTTTCAACGAGCCTTCAATGCGGCCACTATTCATGACTTCTTTAATGTACTGTCGGTACTAATTTTCTTACCTCTTGAAATGGCGTTTGGTGTTTTGGAGTTTTTAAGTGCCCAATTGGTTGCGCTTCTCCATACTGGTGAAGCCATCGGTGTGTCTGGTGTTAATCCTATTAAAGCGATGACGCAACCGGTAACAGACTTGGTTACACAAGCATTCTTCTTTTTACCTTCTATTTATCCGGGCGTAGCGAAAATAATTCTTGGCATTGGCCTTATTATGTTTTCAATTACCTACATGGGTAAAATTATGAAATCACTTATGGTGGGCAAGGCAAAGGCGCTATTGCATACCAGCATAGGAAAAGGTCCGCTCTCTGGAATAACGTCGGGTGCTGTGATGACCGTGCTAGTGCAATCCTCGTCAACTACTACATCGCTTATGGTACCTTTGGTTGGTAGTGGAATTTTAAAAGCTAAGGATATCTATCCGTTCACATTGGGCGCGAATATAGGTACATGTATCACTGCGCTTATCGCAGCGTTGGGTGTAGTGGGGGTTAATAGTGGATTTGCACTACAAATAGCGCTAGTGCACCTGATTTATAACGTTCTGGGCGTTACGCTTATTTACGGGCTACCTTTATTGCGCAATATTCCGCTCAATTTGTCTTATCAATTATCAGTGATAGCGGCAGAGCGGAAAATGTACGGCGCAGCTTATATCGGTGGCTTATTCTTTATTATGCCTTTGGGTATTATCTTCACCACTATGTAGCTAACGTAGCGCGCCATTCTATTTTCTGTATGCACAAAAAAACGGCGCTGATGAGCTCAGTGCCGTTTTTCTTTTTTAACTTAGCGGATTTCTTAGAATGCGTATTTTGCTGAAACTTGGAAGCGGTTCATGTCGCCTTCAAGGCCGGCTTCAATCTCACGCTTTGCGAAAGCGTATTCAGCACCAACGGTTAGCGCTTTAGTTGGCGAGTACAAGTAGTTTACACGTGTACTATAAGTGCTTTCAGTGGTGGCTAAACCTGTTAATGATACGTCATTGTCTGCTTCAAACGCCGAGAACATGATGCTACTGCGCGCTTTTTCGCTCCACTTGTGACGATACGCAATGCCGTAACCTGTTGAGTCTATGGCTTCAAGGTCGCCGCTTTCGGTAAGTACTGCACCATTAACTGCGTTTAGCGCGGAATATCTGCCTAAACCTTTACCCGTGTTGAACGTGAAGCGAATATCGTCGCCATTAGACAAATTGTATTTACCGGTTACCGATACACCAAAGCTGGTTTCGTCCGCATCAATGCCAGCGGCATTATCGTAAGACAACTGTCTTAATAAGCCCGCAACTTTTACATAACCCCAGTCATACTTTGACGTATAGGCAGCTACAAAGTCTGGAACGCTGTTGTCGTCACTCGTAATTCGGCTACCACCGCCAAATGGCGTAATGGTTGATTCTGGGTTTTCTAGCGCAAGCTGAAGGCCGCCGTTGGTATATCTCACCATAACTTGACGACCAAAGGTAATACCGTCAGTCGTACCAATGAAATCAAGAGACTCTGGTAGTGAACCAACGTCCATGAATGTCGTCCAAGTTTGACCTACCAACCAGTTTTTGTAGGTAAGGTATGCATGGCGAACACGAGGCACGTAGGAGTTACTGATACGCTCATCACCGCCGCTCGTTACAATGAAGTCGAGCTCGAAAACACCGTTAATGGTATCGCCTTCAGCAGTTGGAGTAGAAGTAGCAAAGCGGAATCGTGACGTTCTGATATGCGCGTCAAATTGTGGATCTTCGTCAACGCCACCAACAGGTGTTAGTGAAGGAATATAGAAATCGCGACCTACGCTACCTGATGCAATGGTGCCATCTGAGTAGTCACTAACCATAGCGTCGACTTTAATGTAGCCTGTGAATTTCACACTTGTGTCGCCGATTGTTGCTGCTTGTGCTGCACCTGTAGATGCTGCCAGGCACAGCGCTACTGCTGTAGCCGTATTTTTTATTTTAGCTTTCATCGTGTCTGTTCCAAAAAAGTGGTTAAATAAATGTAAATTCAACGTTAACATTGCTGATTGTGTACTTATTATCTCAAAATTAAATAAGCCAATGGTCGCATAAGACTATAGTCGTAATACTTTTCTAGTAGAACCTTAGTTGTATGCTGCTAAGACCAAAGTCTCATTTTGCTTTGTGGGTGAATGGCTAGAGTGTTTCACCATACAACAAGAATTTTACATCATTGATATTGGAGGCAATCTTTATGACCGCCAGCAAAACTTATCCTGTGCCTGAGAACATTCTTCAGTCTACACATTTAACCGCATCTCAATATGATGAGATGTATAAGCAATCTGTAGAGCAACCTGAAGCGTTCTGGGCTGAGCACGCATCCATGGTTGAGTGGTATCAAAAGCCCACCAAAATTAAAAACACAATGTTTGGTGAAAACGATGTGTCTATTAAGTGGTTTGAAGATGGTGAGTTAAATGCCAGCTACAACTGTATTGACCGCCATCTAGCTGATAATGCCACAAAAGTCGCCTTTCACTGGGAAGGTGACTCACCAGAAGATAGCCAAGATATCACGTATCAACAAGTGCACTATGAAGTTTGTAAATTAGCGAATGCACTTAAAGAAATGGGCGTAGCAAAAGGTGATCGTGTTGCGATTTACATGCCCATGGTACCTGAGGCTGCCTACGCCATGCTAGCGTGTGCCCGAATTGGTGCAGTGCACTCGGTGATTTTCGGTGGATTTTCACCTAACGCTATTGCCGATCGTATCAACGACAGCAACGCCAAAGTCGTGATTACTGCTGATGAAGGTCGTCGTGCTGGAAGAAGTATTCCACTGAAAGCGAATGTGGATAAAGCACTGTCTGGTGATGCGTGTCCGTCTATTACTCATGTTTTAGTTCATAAGCTAACAGGAGGAGAAGTAGACTGGAATGCTAAGCACGATGTGTGGTGGCATGACGCTGTTGATGGCGTGTCAGCGCAGTGTGAACCAGAGGTAATGAACGCGGAAGACCCACTGTTTATCCTTTATACATCAGGCTCTACTGGAACGCCAAAAGGTGTAGTACACACCACGGGTGGGTATCTCTTATATTCTGCGATGACCTTTAAATATGCCTTTGACTACAAAGAAGACGATGTTTATTGGTGTACCGCTGATGTAGGCTGGATCACAGGCCACAGCTACATGGTTTATGGCCCTATGGTGAACGCCGCATCACAAGTGTTCTTTGAGGGTGTACCAACCTATCCAGACGTTAAGCGTATTGCTCAGGTAGTGGAAAAATACAAAGTAAATAGTTTATATACCGCACCAACTGCGATCCGCGCATTAATGGCCCACGGAGATGTTCCAGCTGAAGGGTGTGATGTCTCATCGCTTCGTCTGTTAGGAACAGTAGGTGAACCTATTAATCCTGAAGCATGGGAATGGTACCACCGCGTAATTGGTATGAGCCGTTGTCCTATCATCGATACATGGTGGCAGACAGAAACAGGTGGACACATGATCCTGCCTTTACCTGGCGCTACGGAGTTGAAACCTGGCTCAGCGACTCGTCCATTCTTCGGCATTCAGCCTGCGCTATTTGATGCTGACGGTAATGAGCTTGAAGGGGCAGCAGAAGGTAATCTTGTTATTAAAGACAGCTGGCCGAGCCAAGCTCGAACGGTTTATGGCGATCATCAGCGCTTTATTAACACCTACTTTAGCGCATACAAAGGTGTGTACTTCACCGGTGATGGTGCTCGTTGCGACGAAGATGGCTTTTACTGGATCACCGGTCGTGTAGATGACGTGCTAAACGTTTCTGGACACCGTTTGGGTACCGCTGAAATCGAAAGCGCACTTGTTGCCCATCCTAAAGTGGCTGAGGCTGCCGTTGTTGGCTTCCCACATGATATCAAAGGGCAGGGTATCTATGTTTACGTAACGCCAAATGAAGGGGTTGAAGCAGATGAAGCCCTCACTAAAGAGCTTAAGGCGTGGGTGCGTCAAGAGCTAAGCCCGATTGCTACACCTGATATGATCCAATGGTCTCGTGGATTACCTAAAACCCGCTCTGGTAAAATTATGCGCCGTATTTTGCGTAAGATTGCCGCCAATGAGCATGAGCAATTAGGTGACACATCTACGTTGGCGGATCCATCGGTTGTTGATACACTGATAGAGGAACGTCTAAATAAGTAAAAACTAAGGATATAGACAATGATAACCCTTCTAATCGCTGATGATCATCCGCTGTATCGCGATGCACTAAGAGGCGCGTTGTCGTTGTCACTTCCAGCCTTAACCCTCAAAGAGGCGGGAGACCTTAACACTACAGTCGATATTCTCAACAACGAGGATATCGACTTATTGTTGCTTGATTTGCACATGCCGGGTAGCAATGATTTGTTTGGCTTGCTGCATATTCGAAAACTCTTTCCCGAACTTCCTGTTGCCGTAGTCTCTGGCACAGAAGACACCACACTTATTTCAAAGATTATTAGCGTGGGCGCGCTAGGGTTCATCCCAAAAACTGCCAGTGCGCAAGATATTGCAAACGCCGTAGAAGCAATTTTAGATGGCGATGTATGGCTACCTGATAATTTAAGTGAAAACGTTGATGAGGTAAACGAAGAGTTCTCAGAGTTGGCGGACAAAGTAGCATCGCTTACGCCCTCGCAATACAAAGTGCTTTGCTATATGCGAGACGGTCTGCTAAACAAGCAAATAGGATTTAACTTAGATATAGCCGAAGCTACTGTTAAAGCCCACGTAACGGCGATTTTCAAAAAGTTAGGTATAAACAACCGCACGCAAGCAGTACTTATTGCTTCACAACTTGAACTGGAGCCACCCGTTCAGTAGCGTCAAACTGCTTCATCGCTTGTGACGAAGAAAACTCAGGTAAAAACTTTTCTAATGCCAGGCGGCTCTGTTCACTTAGCAGTGGATTGCTAATCTCAATGACGGTTCGCCCTTCAATCAGTGCCATTCCCTCTCTGAAGTTTTCATGAGCTAACAGTAGTTCTTGAAACTTACCTGTCTCGAACAGTATGAGCAAGCCCTCAGCAATGCGCCCGGCAAGCGATTGATTGTCGCTTCCTACAAAGAAAAAGATAGGGCTTGGATATGAAATGATAAGGTGATCATCGATAGTCAGACCGCGTGAGAGCGCCTTATCAGCGAGTTCTTCTTTAATTTCCATAACACTTCTTGGAAACATATCAGCAAAGCCTTCAGAGACAATGCGAAATGAAGCTCGATAAGTCGTTTCTAGAACAGGAATGTCGTTTGCGCGAAATATCTTCGTATCGGGCCAGTCGTAGCCCAAAACCGCGCGGTATGCTCGTAACGCGTTTAATGACTTTACTTCTTTAAGTCGCGTATCGCCTTCTCTGACCAGCAGTGCACGCTTACCAAAAAGACCTGCCATAATGGGAATGCGAATGGGCAGGAACTGACGTTCACGCTCTGTCGAGGTAACGCTCCACGTCACGTCTAGCATGTTGTGTTCAAGGCTGCGTAGTTGACGTTCTTGCGCCGTTTCTTGGTCGCTGACAATCAGTTCAAAAGAACCGTATTGAGGTTCAGTAACGCGCAGTGATTCTGTGAGAAGACGTTTAGCGTAGGCGTATACGGCGTCTCGTCCAGGATGAATATTTGGCAAGCGGAGAACGGTGTGGGGTAAGTCAGTACTTACCTCATTTATGTTTTGCTGCTGAGCATGAGCACTCAATAGTGTAAATACACTCAACAGTAAAGCGGCAACACTTAGGGCTTTTTTCGTAACGTCCATATTTTGTATTTCATGCACTAAACGC
This sequence comes from Alteromonas sp. CNT1-28, assembly GCF_022348345.1. Lineage (NCBI taxonomy): Bacteria > Pseudomonadati > Pseudomonadota > Gammaproteobacteria > Alteromonadales > Alteromonadaceae > Alteromonas > Alteromonas sp. CNT1-28. The sequence continues at coordinate 26,100 of NZ_JAKREZ010000013.1, forward strand.
ATGCCTTACTGCAAGTTGCCGCAGGTATTAACGTTGAATAACCATTGGCAAACTTGTATTGCTAGTCTTTCCCCGTCAGCAAAAAGTCGTGTTCGGGGTCTACAATAAATTGACCACTCATCGCTTCTCTTCCGAGCAGCATCAAATAGGTCATTTCAGAGCGGTCCGTTAGGGTTAACTGAATATCCCACTGGTACCCGTCCATTATTATAGGCGTAATTATAACATAGCGCTTCTCAAGTGTAGCCGTTGAGCTTTTTACGCGTTTTTGTCCTTCTACACGTGCTTCTCTTCGAACCACGCGTTCAACGTTGTGAATGTCCGGATGAATATCAAATTTAATCCATAATTCACCGTCTTGATCAAACTCTTCAATGTTATCAACGTGGAGTGAAGACGTTGCCGCCCCTGTATCAACGCGTACGTTCAAATCAGAGATGGCGAGTTTGGGTAAATCGCACAGCTCTACCGCACCAACAATTTTTTTATTGTTCATCAGTTTTTCTACCAATTTTATAAAACAGGACCCTGTTCTGGTGGCAATAAATTGTCTTGTAATAATTCTACGTGTTCTGCAACAGTATCAGGCTCTGAAAAGTATGCTATGTGGTATACCGCTTCACCTTCTTGGGTAAGCGGAATATTTTGTTTACCAATTACAACACCTTCTGCAGGGCTTTCAAGGCTGTCTAAATAATTGCCAAACGGATCAGCAATAATGGCCAGTTTGTCACCTTTCTCAACATGGTCACCTAGCTGCGCTAAATGCGTCACAAAGCCACTTTCTGGCGCTCGAACCCATCCACTTTGGCGCGCTATAAAACGCTCGATACTGTGGCCCTTGCTTCGGCTTTTATTCAGCATGCCCAAATGACGCATGGTATTAATAATGCCTCTTACGCCGGCACGAATAGAAAACTCGTCATAACGTAACGCTTGGCCTGCTTCGTAAAGCAGAATTTTAACGCCACTTTCACTGGCCGATTCGCGCAAAGAGCCATCGCGTAACTCTGCGTTAAGTAGTACAGGTACGCCAAACGCTTTTGCCATTTCCAGTACTTCTGGGTCGTCTAAGTCAGCGCGAATCTGTGGCAAGTTACTACGGTGTATAGCGCCGGTGTGAAGGTCAATGCCGACATCGCACTTACTTACCACTTCTTTGAAAAACAAGTTGGCTAACCTTCCGGCAAGCGAACCTTTTTTACTCCCTGGAAAACTGCGGTTCAAATCGCGTCTATCGGGTAAATAACGAGACTGGTTTAGTACGCCGTACACATTAACCATAGGCACCGCGATAAGGGTTCCTCTTAGGCGTTCGATCGCTTTTGAGCGGATAAGTCTGCCTACTATTTCGATGCCATTTAATTCGTCACCGTGAATGGCTGCGCTGACGAACATAATGGGACCTGGTCGCTTTCCTCGTTTAACGTAAACCGGAATGCTCATATTGGTGGCCGTGTACAACGGCGGCATTTCTAACTCAATCTTTTTTGTTTCGCCAGGAGCAATGTTTTCACCCCCAATTCTTAAAACATCATTTACCACTAACGTTTTCCTATATTTACGTTATTGCATAGCAAAGGTTAAAGGGCGCTAGCCCTTTCCACGGGTTTTTGTTTTGTGCGGCTCTGCGCTTTTTTCAATGAACTCGATGATCATACTGGCGACATCCTTATTGGTCGCTTTCTCAATGCCTTCAAGGCCCGGCGAAGAGTTTACTTCCATAACGACTGGACCGTTGATCGAACGAAGAATATCTACGCCACAACAATTTAGTCCCATCGTTTTAGCCGCATCTACCGCTGTTTTGCGTTCCGCTGGACTTAGACGAACTAAACTTGCCTGACCGCCACGGTGAAGGTTAGAGCGGAATTCCCCAGGTGCTGCTTGGCGCTTCATCGCTGCTACAACTTTTCCACCTACCACGAAGCAACGAATATCTGCACCGCCCGCTTCTTTAATGAATTCTTGTACTAAAATACTGGCGTTAAGACCCATAAAGGCTTCAATGATCGACTCTGCCGCTTTTTGCGTGTCTGCCAATACCACGCCAATACCTTGCGTGCCTTCAAGCAACTTAATAACCACTGGGGCGCCGCCAACCGTCTTAATAACATCGTCGATTTTATCAGGGTGGTGTGCGAAGCCTGTTCTCGGCATACCTATGCCTTTACGTGATAAAAGCTGCAACGAACGCAATTTATCTCGAGAGCGGCTGATAGCAACCGACTCGTTAAGGCTGTATGTGCCCATCATTTCAAATTGGCGAACGACCGATGTGCCGTAAAAGCTAACCGATGCGCCAATTCGCGGGATCACTGCATCGTAATAGGGTAGTCGCTTACCGTTATAGCGAACCGACGGTCGCGCACTGGTGATATCCATGTAGCAGTGCATGGTATCGATAACGTCAACCTGATGCCCGCGAGCCTGCCCAGCTTCGACTAAGCGTGAAGTAGAGTAAAGACGAGGATTTCTAGAAAGAATTGCAATGCGCATTATAAAAAAGCCTGTAGTTTGTGTTTTATTTTGTCGTTTTATCGACCAATCTACTACCACGTTAGAACGTGATTGTTAAATAGACAAGTCATTTTTGCGCGCATACTAATGTAAGTGTTCGGGGGTGTCTTACGAATAATTCTTGTTGTGTCGATTGCTTTTAATGCATGAACTTGACTGTTTTTCACGTTAGCATTAGAGCGCGTCGGCCTTTTTAACGTAAAATCAGAATTTAAGGTCAGTCTGCTTAACGAAAAAATGTAAGGATTTGGGTTAATGAATGAGTGGTGGCATGGGTTTTTGGCGTGGTTAACTCAGTACCAGTCAAATGTCGTGTGGAGTGGTTTGGTTTTACTAATTTATTTGGCGATGTCTCGTAAGTTGCTGCCAAAATTAGAAACCAACATCGTAAAGTCAAAGCTAAAATCAAATAGTGCTATTAAAGGACTTTTTGCTGCACGGGTTATTGTCGCTACAGTATCGTTAGCCTTGTTGTTGCTAGCATGGGGGATCGATTTTTCTGGGCTCTTAGTGCTTTCCACTTCTATCATCACGGTAACCGGTGTTGCGCTTTTTGCTAGTTGGTCACTCATCAGTAACATCACTGCGTACTTTATTTTGCTCACAAACGTAGCGTATCGCAGAGGTAATTATGTGCGCATTCTCGACGGCGATAACTTCATTGAAGGTGTGATTGCCGATGTAGGGCCGTTTAGCACGCGCTTGCTTACCGCTGAGCGTGAAACCCTCATGTATCCTAATAACCTAATTTTAACCCGTCCTGTTTTGCTAAACCCTAAAGAGAAGTGGGGAGCAATGGGAAAAGTGGTGGCAAAGTCGAGCGTAGAAACGCCGGTGGTCAAAATTGAAGAAAGTAAACCACACGACGAATTACTCTAGACGTCTTTCCTTAAACATATAGCGAAAAAACTGCAGCAAGCTACTAGCTACACGTTTTTCGCCTCCCTGATGTAGCGCGTCATACTTTGAAGTAGTGCGCGCAGTTTCGCTGGTTTTAGCGGTTTAGCTAAGAAGTTTACGCCTTGGGCTTTACACTGTGTAACTAAGCTTTCATCTGGTGTCGCCGTTATAAGCGCTGCTGGCACCACAATATTAAGTCGATGTCTTATCTCTTCAATCAAAGCTAGCCCATTTTTCTCGCTGTCATGACTGAGCTGATAATCCATGAGTAAGATTTGAGGCTGAATAGTCTCACAGACTTTCAACGCGTCATCCCAATTGTTCGCAAGCACCACATTGATTCCCCATTTCTGTAATAGGGTCTGCATGGCATCTAAGTTCTCTCTTTGATCGTCCACGCAAAGCACGTCCATGCCTGTAAATGTTGTACTGCGGGGCTTTGCTGTAACGTTGGATACCTGTTTTGGCTCAGCTTTATCCAAGCTAAACGCAAAGCAGCTGCCTTTGCCGATTTTCGAGGTAACACTAATATCGCTGTTCAACTGCAGACTTAAACGTCGTACAACCCCCAAGCCAAGACCTATACCGTGTTCCTTGCTTTCGTTTGCGCGGAAAAAGTCACCAAAAATGCTGTCTTTTTTATCGGTAGATATGCCAATACCTGTGTCGATAACTTTGAAATAAACGGTGTCTTTGACAGGCTTGATAATGAACAAGACGCGTCCACTTTCAGTGTATTTCACCGCATTTGAAAGCAAGTTTTGCGTTATTCGGTATAAGTACGTTTTGTCAGCTTTTACCCAGCACGGGCGTATAATCGCTTTAAAACCAAGTCCTTTTTCCCGCGCGCGCATCGCCATTTCGTCCACAAGTGGTGACAGCAGGGTCCTTACATCAATAGGCTCAATATCGGGTTTCATTTCACCTTGATCTAAGCGTGCAATATCCAGCAAAGTGCCAATGAGTGTTTCGCTAGACGTCACGCTATGGCTAAGCTTTTGAATAATGGCTAGCGCTGACTCAGTCAGTTCTTGTTCTTCAAGGGCGCTCACGTAGAGCTTGGCCGCATTTAGCGGCTGCAAAACATCATGGCTTGCGAGCGCCAAGAAGCGGGTTTTACTGGCATTGGCATCTTCTGCAGCCTTTCGTGCCCTTATCAGTTCTTTCTCGGCATCAGAGCGCCGTTCTATTTCAAGTCGAAGCTCGGCGTTTATGGAGTGTACTTCTTCAGTGCGCTTCTTAATACGAGCCTCAAGGTCAATGTTTGATTCTTCAAGCGCTTGCTGTATTTCCACGTGTCCGGTGATGTCGTTGAAACTTGTTACGAAGCCTCCGCCAGGTAAAGGATTACCTACCATCTCAATAACCCGTCCATCCATTCGTTGTCGTGTGAAGCGATGGGGCATACCAGAGCGCAAATGAGCCAGCCTTTTTTCTACTTCACCGTCTACGTTATCTGTGCCGAACTCACCTTGTGAAGCGTTATACCGAATAAGCTTTTCTATAGGCGTACCTACTGCCAACAAGTTATCAGGGTAAGGGTAGAGGTTGGCATAGCGTTTATTCCACGCTACCAAATTTAAGTGTTTATCGACTACGCTAATGCCTTGGTCCATGTTTTCAAGTGACGTGAGTAGTGCAGTCATATTAAATTGCATGGCTTGCGTTGTGTCATCGAAGAAGTTGATAACCTCGGTAAAGTCCATCTTCTTACCACGCAATGCGCTGTCTAGCAGTACTTTGGCACTCGATGCGCCAATAACGCCACCCAAGGCGCGTTCGCAAAATGATAAAAACGACTCATTCGGCGTATCGTCGTGCTTTAATTGGCAATTATTGAGTTGCTGATATTGTTCCAACAATTGTTCACAACGACCGGATCCCATAAAGGTCGACAATAGCGTTATAAGATCGGAGACGGTCACGTTAGTTGCCTGCGCTTTAACGGTATTGTTAGTGGAAATGGCAGGAGACACAAAGGCTTCAGCTTGCATTCTGTCGATAAGACGCTGCGGTGCAAAGTGTGAAAAGAGTATGTAAACAAAGCTGTTTGCCGCTAAGCTAATCATAGCGCCTTGGCTAATGAGTTCGTTTTGTTCCATTTGTGAAACTTGCTCGCTCACAATGGGAAGTACAAGCCACAAAACCCAAATCACTAATCCCACCATTAGCCCTGCGTAAACCCCGTGCGCATGCGCGCGCTTCCAGTAAAGTCCGCCAACAATGGCTGGCATAAGCTGGATAACTAACGAGAACGCAATAAGCCCAATTGAATGAAGCGAGCGGCTGCTGGTCATTTGCTGGTGGTACAAAAACGCCATAAGCAAGATAAACGCGATGACGATACGGCGAATAAGCCTGATTTTGCTCGACACGTCCTGTTTGTCATCGGTATTGCCTGTAAATGCAAGAAAACGCGGCAGAATCACATCGTTGGTGAGCATAGTACTCAGTGTGAGTGTTGCCACAATGATCATAGCTGTTGCGGCAGAGAGCCCGCCTACAAAAACAATCACTTGAAGAAGAACTGACTCTGAAAATACAGCCAGCGACAGTACGTAAGAGTCGGGCTCGATATTAGCGCCAGCAAAAATGGCTTTGCCTGCAATGGCGATAATAGGAATTACCGCTGAAATGATGGTCAGGTAGAGAGGGAATAACCACCTTGCCGTGCGCAGATGACCAAGGCTTAGGTTATCAATAATGGCAACGTGAAACTGCCTAGGCAAACAAACAATGGCCGCTGCCGCCATGATAGTTTGAGCGATGAAAGTAAACGAACCAAACTGCGCCAAGGCTATTTCATTGGTGAAACTTTCGAAGAATGGACCAGACTGGGTGCGCTTCCACGCACTATAACCAACAATGGCAACCAGCACTAACGCCAGCAATTTAATGGTCGACTCGAAGGCGATAGCCAGCATCAAGCCCCGTCGGTATTCGGTGACGTCCGTTTGCCGGGTACCGAAATATATTGCGAATGCCGCGATGAAGCCAGTGGCGGCAATAATAATGCCGTTGCTGTTAGGCTGCTGAGTAAGAAGTTGGAAAGTAGCGCCCACTGCTTTTAGTTGAAGCGCGATATAAGGAATAGTGGCAAGGAGCGCGATAAGCGTAACTACCAAAGCTACGGTTTGGCGCTTTCCATAGCGCGACGCGATGAAGTCGGAAATGGTAGTGATGTGTTGCTTCTTGCTGACGAGGGTTAACTTGTAAATAAACTTATAACCCAAGACGTAAACGAGAATAGGCCCAAGCATGATTGGCAGGTAAATCCAGGTGTCTCTACTTGCTTGGCCTACCATGCCGAAAAAAGTCCATGCGGTACAATAAATAGCGAGGGCCAGCGAATATATAGCGGGATGTGACGTTAGTGCTCTAGCGGTGGGCGAGTTCTTTTCACCCCAACTCGCCAGTGAAAACAGCAAGAAGAGGTACAGTACTGCAAGTGTTACCCAACCAAAAACCATAACGTTCCTTTTAACTTAGTTTTAACAATGCTGTCGCTATTATAATCATTTCGACCATGGTCTACCTACGACCATGGTCTCATTTTGAATTTTTAAAGGCAGGTCTAGAGTAATACGCGAGCTCCTAAATGCTTGACTTTGCTGCTTGTGATTGTCTTTCCTCAACCACGTAACACGCAGCAATAACGTTAACAAAGCCGGGCGTTAGGAATATGTAAAATCATAACAATCAATTAACCTGACATGAGGGTGAAACAATGGCATTTAGAAACGAAGAGGACAAAAAAGCGTATTGGAGGGAGAATCTCGCTCTTCTCGCCAAGCTTTTAGTCGTTTGGTTTATCGTATCATTCGGTGCCGGCATTATTTTTGTCGATATCTTAAATGAAATCCAATTTTTTGGCTTTAAATTAGGCTTCTGGTTTGCGCAGCAGGGCGCAATTTACGTATTTGTTGCATTGATCTTTGTCTACATGGCGAAGATGAACGCCATGGACAAACGCTACGGCGTAGATGAGGAGTAAATCATGGACGTTCAAACTTTAACGTTTATTATCGTTGGCGCATCGTTTGCGCTTTATATCGCTATCGCTATTTGGGCTCGCGCAGGCTCAACTAACGATTTTTACGTTGCAGGTGGCGGTGTACCTCCCGTTATGAATGGGATGGCAACGGCAGCAGATTGGATGTCGGCAGCCTCGTTCATTTCAATGGCGGGTCTTATCTCATTTATGGGGTATGACGGTGCAGTATATCTAATGGGGTGGACAGGTGGTTATGTTCTACTTGCGCTTTGTTTAGCTCCCTATTTACGTAAATTTGGCAAATTCACGGTACCTGACTTCATTGGGGATCGTTATTACTCACAAACCGCGCGTACGGTTGCTGTATTTTGTGCAATCTTCGTTTGCTTTACATACGTTGCAGGTCAAATGCGTGGCGTAGGTGTGGTATTCAGCCGCTTCTTAGAGGTTGATATTGTGTCTGGCGTGGTTATCGGTATGGTTATCGTGTTCTTCTACACCGTACTTGGCGGTATGAAAGGTATTACTTACACGCAAGTTGCACAGTATTGTGTAATGATTTTCGCCTACATTGTACCGGCGGTATTTATCTCTATGATGGTAACAGGACATATCCTGCCGCAAACCGGCTTTGGTGCAACCTTAGCAGACGGTTCGGGGGTGCATATGCTGCAGAAACTCGATAATTTATCTGTCGAGTTAGGCTTTAACGAATACACCTCAGGAACAAAAAGTACCATTGATGTATTCTTTATCACCTTTGCGTTAATGGTAGGTACAGCGGGTCTTCCACACGTAATCGTTCGCTTCTTCACTGTGCCTAAAGTTCACGATGCGCGTAAATCTGCAGGCTATGCACTAGCGTTTATCGCAATTCTATATACCACAGCACCGTCACTAGCAGCGTTTGCCCGTGTGAATATGATCGAAACCATTAATGGACCTGAAATGACGGGAACTAGCTATGAAGAAGCGCCGTCGTGGATTAAAAACTGGGAACAAACTGGCCTTATCTCATATGAAGATAAGAACGGTGATGGCAAGATGTTCTATTCGGGTGACGAGCGCAACGAAATGAAAGTTGACCGCGATATCATGGTATTGGCTAATCCTGAAATTGCGAACTTACCTGCGTGGGTTATTGCACTCGTTGCAGCGGGTGGTGTGGCAGCAGCATTGTCAACGTCCGCAGGCTTGCTGCTGGTTATTTCAACCTCTGTTTCCCATGATTTACTGAAACGAAACTTTATGCCAAGCATTACCGATAAAGCCGAGCTCATGTATGCGCGACTTGCTGCTGGGGTGGCCATTGTCATAGCAGGTTACTTCGGTATCAATCCGCCAGGCTTTGTTGCACAGGTGGTGGCATTTGCCTTCGGCTTAGCGGCGTCGAGTTTCTTCCCGGCAATTATTATGGGTATCTTCAGCAAGCGCATGAACGATAAAGGTGCTATTGCTGGTATGATTTCAGGTATTGCCTTCACTGCGGCTTATATTATTTACTTCAAATTTGTAAACCCAGCGGCCAATACGCCTGACAACTGGTGGTTTGGTATTTCTCCTGAAGGTATTGGTACCTTAGGTATGATGGTGAACTTCATTGTGGCTTTCCTTGTGTTCAAAGCAACAGATGAAGCGCCAGAAGAAATCCAAGAACTGGTTGAAAGCATTCGTTATCCTAAAGGAGCGGGTGAAGCATCAGCGCACTAAACTAATGTTGCCTTAAGATAGGCTTTAGCAAAATAAAACCAATCTACTGGCGAAAGTGAGTAGGTTGGTTTTTTCTTTTTGTGAACTGGACATTCCCTATGACTGCGATGGCTAAACAAGTTGAAGACTTTCTCAACACATCAGCACCTTTTGACGTGCTGGATAAAGAGCAAAAGCTTGAGCTAGTAAAACATACTGAATTGATTTACCTGACAGCGGATAATGTGGGCGACCTGCAAAAGGGCAAATCGTCACTTTTTCTTATTCAAAATGGACAGTTTTCCGTCCAAGATTCAGATGCCCCTTTACGCCATTTAAGTGAGGGCGACTACTTCGGCTACACCAATATAATGGAAAAACGTAATTTTTCATTAAGCATCAGTGTAGACAGTCCAGGTCTGGTTTACTGTTTTGAAGCGTCTGCTGTTACCCCGTTATTTGAACTGCCAGCAATTCGAAATTTTTTTGATGGGCTGCGCAATAATGCCCTTCAAAACCATGCTATTTCCGATAGTAACTCCATGTGGCTTTATAAAGGGCTTGAGGATGTTATTAATAAGTCTCCCGTGTCGGTGGACGTAGAAACGTCAATAACAGTGGCGGCGCAGATCATGACGAATCAAAAGGTATCGTCATTACTGGTTACACGAGAAGATAAGCTTATTGGCATTATCACCGACCGAGACTTACGTTCAAGAGTGGTTGCCGCCTCTCTCGATATTCATCTTCCAGTCAGCCATGTAATGACGCCTAATCCTGCGCAGATAATGGGAAATAGAACGCTATTTGATGCCTTGGCGCTTATGACCGAAAGGAACATTCATCACCTCCCCGTTATCGATCAGCAAACCCTTGTGCCATTGGGTATGGTGACAGCCAGCGATATTATTCGTCATCAGCGTGGTAACGTTCTTTTTATTATTGGAGAGCTAAGCAAAGCGGAAAACCTTTACGAATTAACACGGCTATCCTGGCAATTGCCGCATTATTTCTCTGCTCATGCGAAAAAAGCAGGGGACTATGACATTGCTGGCAAAATTTTATCTCAAGCTACCGATATTATGACAAGAAAGCTTATTGGCTTTTTCCAACAGGCTAACGGGAAAGCCCCCATTATGTTTGCGTGGCTTGTTTATGGATCACAGGCAAGAGAAGATCAGACGATGGGTTCGGATCAAGACAATGGACTGCTTCTTGCTGAGCGGCCAAGCGAAGCGCAAGCCGAATATTTCGCAAAAATGGCTGATTATGTGTGTAACGGTTTGGCCAAATGCGGCATTAAACTGTGCGATGGTAATATTATGGCGAGCAATCCTAAACTTAGACTCTCGCTTGAAGAAGCCATTGAAGAAGCTAAGCGATGGGTAAAAGCACCAACTAAAGATGCGATTATGCACTTTAATATTTTTCTTGATGTTCGCTGCGCAGCCGGGGATATAAGTTTATTTAAGCAGTTGCAGCGTCAAAGGGCCCCCTTGATGAAGCAAAATATGTTCTTAGCAGCGCTTACGAGAAATAGTAACGAAATATCGGTTCCGCTTTCCATGTTTCAAAAGTTCATTTATGAAAAAGGCCGTAAAGAGAAGGACGTGATCGACCTTAAAACCCGAGCCGTGGCCTTAATCAACAATATCGCCCGCATATACGCGCTAGCTGATGGCGTGACGTTGCCTAATACACTTGCCCGGTTAGACGCGCTATCGGAAAATTCACAGCTCTCAAAAAGAGATGCGACTAACCTACGTGATATTTGGCTATTTTTAAATCGTTTGCGTTGGCGTCATCAGTTGGAAAATAAAGTAACGGACAATCGTGTGTCGGTTTCAAGTTTATCATCGATAGAAAAGCATCAGCTAAAAGCCGCATTCAAGGCTATAGAACGAACCAATCAAGCAATGGTTATGAAGTTCTCTGGCGGCGTAAGTTAACCTCATGATAACGCGAATAATCGAAGCCTGTGCATCGGTACTGTTTGGGAAGCGTCAATTCAGAAAGTCATTACGTGATAAAACGTTGGGCGAAACCCCTTTGGCGTCTGTTGATTTAGAGCTCACATCGTTAGACCCTGTGACAACTCAAATTACATCGATTGGCTATGTAAGTGGTTCAGCTGGAAAAATTACGCTTTCCTCCAGTGGCTATCACGTTATTAATACGTCAGCGGACTTAGGACAAAGCCCTGTAATACACGGATTGACCTTAGGTATCTTGCAACAAGGCGAAGGCTTAGCAGACGCCATCAATTCATTGCTACCACTACTGAAGACACATGTTCTAATTTTTCACAATGCGCGATTAGATTTGATGGCGCTTGATAGTGCCTTCAAACGGTGTGGATTACCGCAGATGGAAGTGCTCTATGTTGATACGCTTCAGCTCGCACTTTATCAGTTAAACAAACAACATCAGGTGTTACCGAGTAATAGTGCAACGCTAACGGTTTGTAGGCAACGGTTAGACTTACCCGCGTTTCCTGAACACAACGCACTAGATGACGCGCTAGCGACAATGCAGTTGTTTTACGCCCAGCTAAATGAATTGGGAATTACTTTGGAGAATTCACTCGAGTCTCTGGCTCACACGAACGCTGTTGGCCGTTTTAAGCTGGGAGTACCGCACTAGCGTCTAAAACAAGGCAATACTAATTATAGCGCTTAGGCCTTAAGTTTTGTGGGATGACTCGGTGCATTTATTTTGCCAGCGCTTACCGCTGTCGGCGCCACGAGTTGATTCCGTCCAGAGGTTTTAGCCACATACAGATTTTTGTCTGCTTCTAACATGACGTAGTCGATAGTTTTATTGTCATCAGCATGCTTGACGGCTAAGCCTGCACTTAGCGTAACGCGCTCATACTCAGATGCCGCATGAGGAATATTCAGGTCATAAACCGTTCGCAATAAGCGCTCAGTGACGGCCTTCGCACCGTCTACATCGGTGTTAGGCAGAATAACCAAAAACTCTTCACCGCCAATTCTTACTAATTTGTCCATAGGTCGAAGTAGGGCGTCTTTGATCGTTTTACTGACCTTCCACAAACAGCTATCGCCATCTATATGACCATACATATCATTGAACAGTTTAAAGTGATCAACATCAAAAATAACCAAGGAGAGAGGAGTAACATTACGCAACCCATCTCTCACTAAACGGGGTAAATAGTCGTCTAAATAGTGGCGATTGTAGGCACCTGTTAACTTATCTACATAGATAAGCTTTTCGAGCAAATCGTTTCTAAGCTTGTGATTGATGTGTGATTTTACACGGTTGCGTAGGGTACAAGCGTTTACCTGCTTCACCACAAAGTCAACGCAGCCTGATTCCCAACATCTCGACTCTTCTTCATCACTTGACGAAGAGGTCACGAAAATAATAGGAATGTGAGCACACAACGGCTTTTGTCTTAACAATGCGGTGGTCTGATGCCCGTCTATTTCGGGCATTGAAACATCCATGAGGATTAGGTCAGGCGTATGGTACTTGCAATATTCAATTGCTTCTTTACCTGAGCCCACAGAGGCGCAGGCGACTGTGTCTTCAAGTAAAGTTTCCAGAACAAGTCTGCTGCTGGCTTGGTCGTCGACAATCAGTACTTTGCAATCTGCTAAAGTTCGGTCGCCAACTTGTTCAATATACACAAGTACTCCTAAACACAAAGGTGAGTGTTCAGGCTCAAGAGTACGCTTAATTTTAGAAAATGTGGATTAACCAAAAGTTTAATATTTAACCATTTGGTTCAATTTCATTCTTATCTTCTTATTCTATATCGTTTCTAAGAAAACAAATTAAACACTGCAAGACCAAATACGCCGAAGGTACACAGCGTGCCTATCATATAAAAATAGCTTCTTGGGCTTGGATTTTTTTCTGTAGCGATTGCGTAATACAGCCCCATATGAATGATGCGACTTAGCGCGTAAATCCAAACAAGTGCTGCAAGTATGCTGGTTGATGCGCCAAGAAAAATGCAAAGAAGAGCTGGGAGCGTAAACTGATGAATATTTTCGAGCGAATTGTGAAATGTTCTGTGGCTTCTGAATACGAAACTATCATGACTCAATTCCTCGCTGACTTTCCCTGGAATATAGCGAGACTGTTTTCTGTGAGCGATAGCGGCAACGATGTTTTGCACGAAAACGGTAAAGCTTATAAGCAAAAGGCCCGCAATACTATATGTGTAGACTGTGAACACGTGAACTCCTTTCTATATTCCTTGAATGGATTCAGACGACTGGTTAGATGACAACGAAGGCCTGTTTAAACATGCGCATGTTAAACCGGCCCGTGATCAATTGACTGTTTAACGTTTCTACGCCGAGACTTGTTGAAGAGATCGAAGCACATGCATAAATCGATGAACGAAAGCACTAATTTTTAGTGCTTTCGTTTTCAGCGCTTTTCGTTGCAAGAGGGATTACAGCGCCGCTTTAACATCGTTTGGAAGCAACACAGTATCGATCACGTGAATAACACCGTTACTCGTCATGATGTCGGCTTTGATCACATTTGCGTCGTTTATCATAACCTTATTCATATCAGTTGAAACCATTACCTTGCTTCCTTCGACGGTAGTGGCATCAGATAGCCCAGCTACATCTTTTGCTGTGACTTTACCCGTTACTACGTGATAAGTGAGAATTTTAACAAGGGTTTGCTTATTCTCAGGTTTCAATAGCATTTCAATGGTGCCTGCCGGGAGTGCAGCAAAAGCTTCATCGGTGGGAGCGAAAACAGTGAATGGCCCGTCTCCCTTTAGTGTAGTGACCAAGTCTGCAGACTTAACTGCGGTGACAAGTGTTGAGAACATGTCGTTGCTTGCTGCGGTGTCGACAATATCTTTATGTCCATCCCTCGCATGATGGCCAGCAACCGCTGAGGCACTCAATACAACTAAGAAGAACGCACTAATTAACTTTTTCATACTCTTTCCTATTACATTACGTTAAGTGAAATTCAACATCCTTCGTTTCGCCAACTACTGACCTACGCCACTGAAAGCTACTGAATTGAGAATTGTTACGGCACTTCAGGGAAATTTGATGATTAACTTTGTGTAATGCCAAGTCGCAATGTATGAGCACCTAAGGAAGCGAGTAAAATTATGCGTTGAACGAGCTTTAAACTGGGTTGTAAATAAAATGTAAATTCATGGCGCACTGCTATACTTAATCTATCGAGTAAATAAGAAAGGTGCCTATTATGAATGCTCGACTCGCTGTTCCTTTGTTGTTATGCATAGTGCTTGCCGCTTGCCAATCTACTGATAATCAGCATGTAAAAGCTGCGCCCACTTTGTTAAATGACAGTCTCTTTCCTTCCTATACGTTATTTCCCGTAGAGTCTTCAGATGAAATTTTTTACTTAGACGAAGACGCACAGTTTTTTGCCGAAAGGGCAGTTTACGAAAAAAGTATCCTGCAAAAGAATGTAAAAGGGTTAGTAAAAGCAATTTTCGATCATTCTGATCATGGGATGCTTTATCGTAACAGCGCAAATACAACGGCAAATACAACATTTAATAACCGAGCCGCGAACTGTCTGTCTCTTTCTATTATGACGTACGCTTTGGCAGAACACGTTGGACTCAATGCAACATTTTACGAGGTGGAAATTCCGGAATACTGGACACGACGAGAAGGGTATAGCTTACTGAATGGGCACATTAACCTTCGACTCTCATTGCCAAATGAAAGTCCTGTTGCAGCTGTGGGAGGAACATGGGCAGACGTTGATTTTGATCCACAAATGCTGCGAAATTACTTCCCAAGAAATGCCGTTTCCAAAAACAGAGTAATAGCAATGTATTACAACAACAAAGGAGCGGATGCCTTAGTAGCGAACAGCTACACTCGGGCTTATAGCTATTTTCGTGCAGCAGCAAAAGTCGCTCCCGAACTTCAGCAGAGCTGGGTGAACTTAGGTGTGCTTTATAGGATGGTGGATGAATATGAGCAGGCTGAAATGACATACAAACACGCACTATCGCTAAATGAAGAAAACTTAACCGCATGGGAAAATTTATCCATTCTTTACACTTATCAAGATAGAGATGACGAGGCTTTAAAAATAACGCAAATGGTAGAAGCTAAGCGGAAGCATAATCCATATTACCATTACATTTTAGGAGAACAGGCACTTGAGGCAGGTGATATTGCATTGGCAATAGTTCATTACGAAAGAGGACTAAGACTTGATAACGCGCGCCATGAGATTCTATTTGGGATGGCAAAGGCCTATCACGAGTTAGGTGATGTAAGTGAAGCTCAACGTTATCTAGAGCGAGCGGTCAGGTATTCGCCCAATGAGCAAGAAAAGCAACGCTATTCGTCAAAACTGGCAACGTTAGCAAACAGCTAAAAAAAAGCCGCAGACTAGCTGCGGCAAAAGAATAACACTACAAAAGGAACTTAATTTATATAACGCCCAGCTCACGAAGGCGCTCTTGCAGGTATGACCCTGCGGTATGACGTTCTGAAAGAACAACATCCGGTCTGGGGTGTAAGAACAGCGGCAATGAAATACGAGATTTCGTCATATCAGCACCATCTGGGTTTACAACCCTATGCGTAGTTGATGGGAAGTATCCGCCAGATGCTTCTTGAAGCATGTCGCCAATATTCACAATCAAGTTCCCGAAATCACAAGGAACTTCAATCCAACTACCGTCTTTAGCTTGTACTTGCAATCCTGGCTCGTTGGCTGCAGGCAAGATAGTAATCAAATTAATATCTTCGTGAGCAGCCGCGCGAATTGCGTCTACTTCTTCATCACCTTTTAGTGGTGGGTAGTGCAGTATACGTAGCAAGGTTTGATCAGAATCTTTGATCATGTCACCCAGCGGTTGACTGTACTTATCGCTCACCTCTGAAGGAGAATGTTTTTCTATCCAACCCAATAGCTCTTTCGCTAGTGTGTTTGCTTCCCCATAGTACTGGGAAATCTGCGGGTGTAGCGCTTCTGGACACTGACCCCACGGATAGAAGTGGTAATACTCTTTAATGTCTTTTTTCGTAAAGCCTTTGGCTACCTCAGATACGCTCTGAGGGAAAAATCCGTCTTGTTTACCCTTGTTGTACAGGTAATCGTTCTTCTCTTCACTGTCGAAGAAGCCCTGCCAATTGTCGTAAATACCTTGAACTAATGACTGTTGGATAGGGTGATTTTTTAAAACACCGAACCCTGTCTCGCGAAGTGACTTCACGAATTCTTCTTGTGCGTTTTCCGCTTGGTAATCAACAGCAACTAATTGCATAACTTTATCCCGTATATTTTGACTGCGGCATTATAAAGGTAGACGGGCTACAGAAAAAAGTCGCAGAAATTGACATAAATCAACCCCGCGAGGAATTTGCGCGTAATTTACAGAAACCTGACCAGTTAGTCTAGTAAAATCTTGACCAACTGGTCCAAATTAATGAAATTTAACCAAGAGAGAGGTAAAAGCCCGCTAGCGCGGCACTCATTAAGTTAGATAACGTTGCAGCAATAACAGCTTTTAACCCCAGTCTCGCAATTTCTTTCCTGCGTGTTGGTGCCATGGCACCAATTCCACCCATCAAAATAGCGATAGAAGAGAAGTTTGCAAAACCACAAAGTGCAAAGGTGATAATGGCCTGAGATGCTTCAGATAGCTGTGATTGGTTCTCTAGGAAGTTTAGGTAGGCAACAAATTCGTTAACTACCATTTTCTGACCAATAAAGCTGCCTGCAAGTTGCGCTTCCTCCCATGGTACGCCGATTGCCCATGCAAGAGGTTGAAGCACATAACCCAGGATCCCTTCAAACGTCACGTTTTCATAGCCAAATAATCCTGCTGTCCAGCCAATAAGGCCGTTAAACATGGCGATAAGTGCTATGAAAGCGAGTAGCATTGCACCTACGTTTAACGCAAGTTGCATGCCTGATGCAGCGCCACTGGCGGCTGCATCAAATACATTGGCGTAGCCGGTATCTTCCGCATCTACGTCATGTAAATCTTCATTTGGCTTACTGGTTTCTGGCAATATGATTTTTGCCATAAGTAAGCCACCTGGCGCAGCCATAAAGCTGGCTGCTAGCAAATACTTAAGATCTACCCCCATGCCTGCGTAGCCCGCCATTACTGAACCAGCAATTGACGCCAAACCACCCACCATAATGGCAAATAGCTCAGAGCTCGTCATGTGTGGAATAAAAGGGCGAACCACAAGAGGCGCTTCTGTTTGGCCCACAAAAATGTTGGCAGCAGAAGACATAGATTCAGGTCGGCTAGTTCCCAGCGCTTTCTGTAAGAAGCCACCGATAACCTTGATGATCAAACCCATTACTTTGAGGTGATAAAGAACGGCAATAAGCGCCGAGAAAAACACGATAACTGGAAGCACGTTAAAGGCAAAAATAAACGCGATCGACTTGTCGCCAATAGGACCGAACAAGAAATTAATGCCTTCTTGGCTATAAGCAATGATGTTGGCGACAAAACGCGTCGCGCTCAACAATACTTCTTTACCAGGTTCAGAATACAGGACAAACGCGCCAACGGATGCTTGAATAGCAAATGCGCCACCAACGGTGCGCCAATTTATATTGCGTTTCGCCGATGATAACGCGAAAGCAATACCCAGAAGGACTGCAATGCCCAGTAAACTCACCATAGTAATGTTCCCTTAAAGAAGCGCTTGCTGAATGTGTGATTTGATCACATCTAATGCAATTTGGTTTTTGCCACCTTGCGTCACTACTACGTCGGCAGTGAAGCGGCTAGGTTCGATAAATTGATGATACATAGGCTTAACAGTTTCTTCGTACTGTTTTGCCACAGATTCAATACTACGACCGCGTTCTTTTAGGTCGCGCATCATTCTGCGCATCAAACAAATATCAAGAGGAGTATCAATGAAGATCTTCACGTCGTACAAAGGAAGTAGATCAGTACGAGCAAGTAGCATGATACCTTCAAGAATAATGACTGGCGCAGGATTTAGACGCTCAGTTTCAGGCAAACGCGTATGCGTTTTATAGCAGTAATGTGGATAGTCAATAGGCTGACCATCGCGCAATGCTTGCAAGTGTGCTTTCAAAAGCTCATGTTCAAAGGCGTTCGGGTGATCATAGTTGTTCTTCTCACGCTGCTCCATGGGAAGATGATCTTGCGCACGGTAGTAGTGATCTTCGCGCAGCACTTGAACAGGGCGGCCTTGAGCACTGAAGCCGTTAAACAAATTTTTCGTAAAAAGAGACTTCCCAGAGCCAGAAGCTCCAGAAATGGCAATAATAAGTGGCGATTGCATAGTACTATAAAGCTGATTTTGTTGGTGCAAAGATACGCGTTTAGGCCTCGCGAATCAATGTTATATTCACAAGTTCTCGGTTTTTGGATCGGTCTTTGCTAGAACTTTATCGTATTTTCAAGGTATTGCAGGGCGTTTAGTCAGCATGCAAAAAATACCAAAAAGTTCTCCAAGTGGTCAGTTTTTAACTGAACAAGTCAAAATATCGCTAGTTACCAATTATCTCTATATCGTCATCCTTAATACTCGGTAATGCATACGAATGCTGCTTCGAGCGAGAGCCCTCACCTTGCGCTCTGGGCGGGTAGTAGGTTTCTTTTTCATCAACATAAGCAGAGAATACATCATCAAGTGCAGCGCGTATTTCGCTGAGGGTTTTATCTAAATTTGCATTGAAATCTGGGCGTTTTCGCTTGGTATGGCCCAATTCGATTAATCGACCAAAACTCTTGTTGGCCAGAGCCAGTAGTTCAGTCGGAACGTCTTTATGTGGCTGTAGAGGCTGATCGGGGTGCTCTATACAATATTTTACTAGAGCCGTGTAAAAGCACAGTGGTTTATTCTGCAACGTGATGGCTTTGTCATCGATTCCGTTAGAAATCGTTTTATCTTTTAAGTTGATTACGAGTTTTGGGGAAGGAGGGATAACTTCTTCTAAGGTTGCGCGTTTCCTTTTGGTTTTACTCGAAACAGCAAAAAATGGTGTAACGAGTAATGATGCGATAAGCGCAGTCCAACTAAAAGCAAAAGTACTGGTGACGGCTTTACTTCGCATCTCTACCTTAATGACTTGTTCAGCGTTGACGAAATTTGCCGTAAAAGACAAAGGGTAACCCGTAAAGTCTTCATTGCTTGTCACAATATCTTGGATTCCTCTGACTAGAACGGGGTAGTTTTCGTCCTTAAGCGTGCCGTTTAGTTTTCCAAGATAACGGTAAATGGCGAACTGATTTACAGGCGTGTTAAGGGTGTTGTTTCCAACGTCTAAAAACGCGCTGTCTAGGCTTACCCTTCGCTCTACCTTATCAAGTGCACGGTGAAGAGAAGTATGGTGTGAAAAGTATTGTGCAGTTAAAGCGATGAATTGGAAACATGCTAACAAGACAAGACCATTAAAGATGATAAAGGCTTTGGGCTTAAAATATATTCTCTTACTACCCATTAGTTACACCCTTCCTCTAATGTAATAGTTTTGTAATAAGGTCTAGGATGAGACATTGCAACTTCATGAATTACCGACTGTATAGCGCAAAATAAGTCTGTGTTTTGCGTCTGCATTTTCAAATACCATTGCATTCCACTTACACTTTCCTGCAGCGGCGTTGCATAGTTTCTTGAGAAGTTGTCTTTATCTTCTTCTGCCCAATATGAGGAGATAATATCAATATCACCCGCGAGCAAAGCTCGTCGCAGTTCTTGGTGAGAACTGAAGTAAACAATATCTACATTGGAGTCACTGAGTCCGAGGTTCTGCAAAACTGTTTTGGGAACAATATGACCAGAACGGCTGCTCGGATAATCGAGCAATCCTATCTTTTTACCTAGCAAGTACTCTTTAGATAGTAGCGGTCGTTCTCTTAGCGCGATAAAAAAAGCTGAGTAGTCAGGATGCGATGCTACTTTGGTTAATCCATAAATTTGGTCAGCCCCGAACGCATCTACGACATTACTTTTCACCAGCGCTAAATCAACAACGCCATGATTAATGTATCGAAAGGTATCGTAATCACTTTGGCCTATTGTAACTTTAACTTTACCGTATTGGCGCTTAATCGTTTTATCATTGCATAGGCGCTCACTTGCCATTTCAGCAATTCTACCGTCAGTAACATACACTGAAAAGACGTCGCTATTGCCCTGCAAGTCAGTTTTACAGGTTAAATATTGACCGGTTTGTGGGGCGATGTCACTATACTCATCGGAATTTTGAAAATAGTTTATCGAACCACACACAAGTGCAGCTAAGATAAAAATTATCCACTTTCCGGTAGCAACAATTCTGAAATTCGTCAAAAAAACGACCAAATGAATTAACGATTTATATAGTGATTTCATCAGTTAAGGTTATTTATTGCAATAGGTAAATTTATTTTATTGTGTTAACTCATTGAAAAGTTACGTATTTTTATGAGTAAACCTGATTTTTATTAAACGCTGTTTATTAGTAGCATATCTGCCAAGAATAGAATCAGCTATTCGTCGCAGATTGACAATAATAATAACAAGTAAATTAACCTGACCATATGGTCAAGTATTATTTTGCAAACTCAATAGCCTCGGGCGATTGCTGTTAAATAAAAATGTAAAATTGTAATAAATCTGACATGAATCTTTACGACAATTTGTCCGGTTCTGATTAAGTCATAGGTTTGATGTGGTATTTTTTGCACTACACTAGACCGAGTAAAAAAGAATTTTAAACAAAAAGGGAAACACACACATGAGCTCATCAGCTAAATTCAGTCGCATTGCGGCTGCGGTTGCGCTGTCAATCGGTTTGTCTACCACTGCAATGGCGCAAGAAACGTCATCTGCAATGGAAGGCCGCATCCTTACCCCTACAGGTGCACCTGCTGCGGGAACATCTGTTACTGTTATTCACGAACCTACTGGCACAGCCCGTGAAGTTGTTGTTGGTGCAAACGGTACGTTTAACCTTCGTGGCCTTCGCGTTGGTGGTCCTTACAGAGTCGTTATCGATTCTGATGAGTACCAAGACACTACTATCGATAGCGTATTCCTAGAGCTAGGTAACCCATTCGGCGTTAACCTTACGTTAGAAGATGCAAGTGATATTGAAGTTATCTCTGTAAGCGGTAGTGCGCTAACAGCGACTGCATTTGGTGCAACGGGCCCACAAACTGTATTCAATCTTGAAGCGCTAGAAAATACACCTGCAATAAACCGTAGCATCGGTGACATCGTGCGTGTTGACCCTCGTGTTTTCGTCGATGAAAGTTTCAACGACTCTATTAGTTGTGGTGGCGCAAGCCCGCGTAACAACAGCTTGACCCTAGATGGTATTCGCATGAATGACAACTTCGGTCTTAACAGCAACGGCTTCCCAACTGAGCGTATGCCTTTCTCTTACGACGCTATTCAACAGGTAGCGGTTGAGCTTGCTCCTTTCGACGTAGAATACGGCGGCTTTACTGCGTGTAACATCAACGCAGTAACCAAATCAGGTACAAACGAAGTTCACGGTGGTGTTTTCTATGACTTTACGTCTGACTCTTACCGTGGTGATGAAGCTGACAGTGTTGTTCGTGATAACGGTAACTACACTGAAAAGCGCTATGGTTTCAACGTTGGCCTTCCGCTAATCAAAGACAACCTATTCCTTTTTGCTGCATACGAGAAACTCGAAGGCGTTCAGTTATATGATTACAACGCGCTTGGCGGCCGTGTAACTCAAAATGACATCGACCAAGTAACTGAAATTGCACAACGCGTTTACGGTTACGATGTAGGTGGTACACCAGGTTCTGCGCCAGTTGAAGATGAAAAAATTCTTATTAAGCTAGACTGGAACATTAACGCAGACCACCGTGCTTCATTAGTATATAACTGGAACGACGGTTTCAGCGTTAGCCAATCTGATGGTGGTTCAACTAATCTGTCTCTTAGTAACCATTTTTACGAGCGCGGCGCTGAGCTTACTACGATTGTTGGTTCACTCTACTCGAACTGGACTGACGATTTCTCGACAGAGCTTCGTATTGGTCACACAGACCTAGATAATCGACAGCAGTCGTTAGATGCAGCGTCAGGTTTTGCTGAAGCGCAAATCGTAACTGAAGGCGGCGGTCGTATTTACATCGGTCCTGATGATTCTCGTCAGTCTAACCAGCTAAACTACGAAGTGTTCAACTTTAAACTAGCGGGTACTTATTTCTGGGGTGACCACGAAATTACGGCTGGTGTTGAATACGAAGAAACTGACGTATTTAACCTGTTTATGCAGCACACTGTAGGTGAATACCGTTTCGACAGTATCGCTGACTTCGAAGCTGGTCTTGTTGATCGTATCTACTACAACAACTCTGCGGGTACAAACAACCCGGCGGATGCTGGTGCTTCTTTTGCATTCGACGTAACTACCTATTACGTACAAGACGAGTTCTACCTAACTGACGACCTCAAAATCATGGCTGGTCTTCGTTATGATACATACGGCTCTGACGATACGCCTCGTTTGAACGAAAACTTCACTGAGCGTTACGGTTTTGCCAACACTGCAAACGTAGATGGTATTGACCTTCTTCAGCCACGTTTCGGCTTTACTTATACAGTGAATGAAAGTTTAGAGCTACGCGGTGGTTTAGGCCTTTACTCTGGCGGTAACCCGAACGTTTGGATCTCAAATGCGTACTCTAACGACGGTGTGACTAACATCGGCACTCGTGAAGGTCAAATTGACGGCTTCGTAAGTGGCACTACTTCATTGTTTGATCTAGAGCTGACAGGTCAAGGACGTCCAATTTTCGACGTACCACAAGAGCTATTTGATGAAGTGGCGAACACAAGCCTTACAGATGGCGACGGAAACACTAACGCGACGGATCCAGACTTTGAAATTCCTTCTGAGTGGAAATACGCGTTAGGTTTCACTTACGTGACTGAAAATGACTACCTAATCAACGCCGACATGATCTATACCGATCGTCAAGATTCAGCGATTGTTAGAGACGCTAATATCGTTTACACAGGTCAAAACCGTTTTGATGGTCGCCCAATCTACGGCAACATTGACGGAGATCGCAACGAAACGCAGGACTTTATCTTAGGTAATGTAGATTCAAGCGATGACGGTAGTTCACTTGTTCTTTCAATCGGCGTAAGCAAAGAGTGGGACAACGGCTTCGATATGGGCGCTTCATACGCTTATGTTGATGCAGAAGATGCTAACCCAATGACAAGCGCAGTAGCGTTCTCGAACTACGCTAACTTTGCAACAAGCGATCCTAACAATCCTTCTGCGGCAACGTCTGACTATGCTGTTGGCAACCGTTTTAATTTCTCACTAGGTTATACTGCTGAGTTCTTTGACGGTTATGCCACTCGCTTCAACTTGTTTGCAACGGCTAACGAAGGTAAGCCTTTCTCTTACGTTCATAGCAACAACTCAGCATTCCCTTGGGATGGTGTATTTGCTCGCCAGCTTATTTACATTCCTGAAGTAAATGACCCTAATGTTGTGTTTGTCGACCAAACTAACCGCGACGGTGAAGTACTTCAAACTGCTGAAGTTGCTGAAGCTGAATTCAACCGTTGGGTTGAAGACCATGGCTTCGAGCGAGGCGAGATTCTTGAGCGCAACAGTGAAACTGCCGACTGGTGGTTTAAAGCTGACCTACGTATCTCTCAAGAGCTACCAGGCTTCTACGAAGGTCACACAGCAAGTGCGTTCTTCGTAATCGAGAACGTAACTAACTTAATCAACGACCAATGGGGCGTATTCCGTCAAGGTAGCTTCGGCGGTGATGAAGTTATTGCTGCAGATTTTAACGATGCCGGTCAATACGAGTACAGCGCGTTCTCAAGACCAGAGCAAAGCGTATCTCGCGGTCCTTCACTTTGGGAAATCCGCGTAGGTGTTAACTACCGCTTCTAAGCTGTAGAAAAACACTAGCTACAAGTTGTAGTGTTAGGTGCCATTCTCCTTAATAGGAAGTGGCACTTTTTTATGCCCGCCATTAATCTCACAATCATGCAATCAAACGATCCTCCGCTTTTTTAATGATCTAACTACGTACATTAGCCGAAGTAATTGACGACAAATTTTTAAATGCTCGCAAGGAGGGCTTATGTCAAAACGTATGCTAATGGTAATGACATCTCACGAAATTATGGGTGATACTGACAAAAAGACAGGCATGTGGCTGGAAGAGTTTGCTGCGCCGTACTACGCATTTAAAGACCAAGGATATACGATAACGTTGGCGTCACCCATGGGAGGGCAAGTGCCTATCGATCCCAATAGTCTGGCTGACGATGCAATGACAGATGACGCTATGCGATATACGAAAGATGAGGTGGCGCGTAGCGCTATAGCGTCGACTATTCCGCTTGAAGATGTGAGAGCTGAAGAGTTTGACGCAGTGTTCTATCCAGGGGGACACGGTCCGTTGTGGGACCTTTCTGACAATGTGCACTCGATAAAACTAATCGAAGACACTATCGCAGCTAATAAACCCGTTGGGGCAGTATGCCACGCGCCAATTGTGCTTAAAGACGTCAAAACGCCTGATGGCAAATACCTGGTAGAGGGAAAATCTGTTACCGGATTTTCAAACAGTGAAGAAGCTGCAATGGAACTTACAGACGTAGTGCCTTATCTGGTTGAAGATGAACTGGTTAAAAAAGGCGGTAAGTATGAGAGCGCCGACAATTTTGCTGTAAAAGTGTGTACCGACGGGTTACTGGTGACGGGACAGAATCCGCCGTCATCACGACCAGCAGCCGATTCGCTGATTAAGCTACTGAGTTAGCGTCAGCGAACAGCAGAATATATAGTGCCCTCAATGAGAGGGCACCGTTTTAATAGCGTGGCTACCTAAACGTTCTCAAACAGGTCTTCAACACGCTGCCTTAGTTCTTCAATTCTAGACACATCCGCTGGCGCGATGAAAATAGTGTCGTCACCTGCAATGGTGCCCAAAACCCCGTCTTTCTTACTCAATGAGTCAAGTAAGCGCGCAATAAGCTGTGCAGCACCAGGGCTGGTTCTAATGATTACCATTACGTTGTTGTGAACGATATCCAGTACCAGCTGTTTAAGAGGGCTTTTAGCCGTAGGCATACCTAGCTCGGGAGGCAAGCAATACACCATATCACCTCGGGCATTTCGCGTGCGTACCGCGCCGAATTTGCTTAGCATCCTAGAGATTTTAGATTGGCTGATGTTGTCGAAGCCTTGTGCTTTTAATGCATCAACAATTTCACCCTGTGAACCGTAACTTTCTGCTTTAAGAATTTCTTTAAAAGCTTTGATGAGTAGCTCTTGTTTTGCGTTTGCCATTAGCGCTCTTTTCTTTTTTGAGGGTTATCGTTAGGAATTATATTTAGTATGCGTATATTGTGCCGTACAGGTAGACTTTGCGCAATTTCTTTGCATAATCATTCATGATAATGAATATCGAGATAAAATCGCCATAAATAACGTTAATAAGACGATCCGGTGATTGAGTTTTCCCCCGCGTTGCATTAGTGTGACGTTCCGTTTAAATACGTGAAGTAATCCCATAGGAGAAATGGTATGAAAGTAGCCGTGTTAGGTGCTGCCGGTGGTATTGGTCAGGCGCTGTCTTTGTTGTTGAAAACACAATTGCCAGCAGGTTCAGATTTAGCGCTTTACGACGTAGCGCCAGTTGTTCCTGGTGTTGCCGTTGATTTGAGCCACATCCCCACTGCGGTAAAAGTAACCGGTCACGGTAAAGATGACCTAGCTGATGCACTAACTGGAGCAGACGTTGTTCTAATTCCAGCGGGTATGCCTCGTAAGCCAGGTATGGATCGTTCTGATCTATTCAACATCAACGCCGGCATTGTTAAAAACCTAATTGAAGGTGTAGCTGATAACTGCCCGAACGCGTGTGTTGGTATCATCACTAACCCAGTTAACACTACTGTTGCTATTGCAGCTGAAACGCTAAAAGCTAAAGGCGTTTACGACAAGAACAAGCTTTTCGGTGTAACGACACTAGACGTTATCCGTGCTGAAACGTTTGTTGCTGAACTTAAAGGTGTGGACGTATCTTCTGTGCACGTACCGGTAATCGGTGGTCACTCTGGTACAACTATCCTTCCTCTACTTTCACAAGTTGAAGGTGTAGAGTTCACAGACGAAGAAGTTGCTAGCCTAACTACTCGTATCCAAAACGCGGGTACTGAAGTTGTTGAAGCTAAAGCGGGCGGCGGTTCTGCAACCCTATCAATGGGTCAAGCAGCGGCACGCTTCTGTCTATCTCTAGTTGCAGCAATGCAAGGCGAGAACGTTGTTGAGTACACTTATGTACAAACTGACGACAGCGACGACGCAGCATTCTTTGCACATCCAGTTCGCCTAGGCGCAAACGGTGTTGAAGAAATCTTGCCATACGGCGAGCTAAGCGCATTTGAAGAAAAAGCGAAAAACGACATGCTTGAAGGCCTACGTGGCGACATCAAGCTAGGCGTAGACTTCGTAAACGGCTAATTGGTGAGTGTCATTGGCAGGCCTTTGAACGTAGGCACGCCGTGAATACTTCCCTGTAGGCTTCGCCACCGCATCCCTGCGGTGGAGAGCCTACTTATCAAAGCCCCGCCAACTCCGAATATCTCAATAGCCTAATCACTGAAGTTTTTTTAGAAAAGAGCAGTCTGTTACGGCCTTACGTATCAAGCCTTTTTTGTTGCGTCTTTGTAGGCTTCGCTACGGCATCCTTGGCACAGGAGAGCCTATTAATTAAAGTATCGCCAATTAAGCATTCCACCCATAGCTAGCAATAAGTCTATTTCCTAATTGACTTACTGTGTCTGTAATGGCTCTATTCGAAACAACTTTATTGGACCCATCGCGACTGGGTAGCCTTTGTGTAACGCGTATGTATAGCCGGAAATCATGTTGTCCGTAAGAACGAATAGGATAATCTTTGAAGCGAAAGTTGTGTGGGAAGCTTCAATTTCGATGACTCGAGCATCTATGCTTACATCTTCAGCAGTAAATGGTGATCGGACTTCCCTAAATGCGTCTTCCCCTTTTCTATAAACGCGCAGTGAGCCTTGTTCGCTTTCGTACAATTCGAGTAATGCTAATTCGGGTCTATCTAAATACTGCATAACACCAATCCAAGTGCCAAAAGGATGATTAGCGATATGCTGCTTTGCATTAGATAGTATCTGCTTGCGGTTTTCTAAAAACTTTCTCGGCGTTGACTTTGCTTCCTGTTTAACCATTTGATAAGTCTGAGAAATATAACTTTCTTTGTCCTTATAGCTCGACTCTAATACGTTAAAAGCGTTATCTAAGTGAGGCGAAAGGGTAAGTGTACGTGTAACATCACCTTCGATCGTTGTTTTAATTGTGCACCGGTTTTCTATGCAAGTGATGTCGTCATTGGTGAACGGTGTGCGACGCATTTTTTTGAAGCCTCCTGGAATGGCGATTTCAAAAAAGCTGTGTTCGCCACTCTCTTGTATTTGAAGCAACCTAAATGTCGTTTCATCTTGACTTATGCCTTCCCACAAACCCGGGGGTAATTCCATTGTGCTAGCGAAAGAGAGCCTATTAAACGAAAGCAAAGTAGAAAAGGTTAGTAGTAAAAATGTTCGCACTTTTTATTCCTTTAAAATGTATGGGGTACAAATTTTGTTACTAACTATATGCGTATTTTGTTGAGTCACAAATACTTTCGTTATTTACTAGTGGCTTGAAGCTCTTTTTTTGAATTAGACAAGGATGTGTTATGACTTTCTTTAAATGCGCTAGTTTACTTTCCATCACATTTTTTAGTTTATGCATAAACGCCAATACTGTTGCTGCTACAAGCAATACAGCGCCATTGGCAGACACTGCGTTTGCTCAGTTGCCTAAAGCATTAACGCTCAAAGGCGATGCGCTTCCCTTTACCGATTACAAGGCATGGTTAGCGCATGCGCAAAGCAATAACCAAAAAGTCGTGTATGTGGATAGATGGCAAAAAGCGGTAAACCCTAAAAAATTCAATGCGCTTATGAAGACAACAAGTGCGCAATGGATTGAGTACGAATCGGATGGTTTAAAGATTTCAGGTGTTATGGTGTCACCAAAGCATGTTGGCGACAAAAAACTACCAGTGATCATTTATAATCGCGGTGGTAATCATAAGCATAATGTAACGCGCATAGCGGTGGTTGAGCGTTTAATGCCGCTCGCCGAACAGGGTTATATTGTTTTGGCGAGTAATTATCGCGGTGCTAAATTCAGCCAAGGGAAAGATGAATTTGGCGGCGACGATGTAAACGACGTTTTGCGACTGATTGAAATAGCCAAGCAATTACCTAATGCCGACACCAATAAGATTGCTTTATATGGCGTAAGTCGTGGCGGCATGATGACTTGGCAGGCGCTTCGAAAGAACACAAGTGACATTGCTAGTGCAGTTATTGTAGCAGGCCCGTCTGATTTACATACAACTGTGGCGCGCCGTCCAGACATGCAGGCGCTGCTTAATAAACTTGTTCCGAATATGGAGCAAAACCAAACAAAAGCCCTTGATGAACGCTCAGCGGTAAAATGGATTGATGAGCTAAATCCGAATGTACCTATTTTGCTAGTGCACGGAAGTGCAGATGTGCGCGTCGACGTTTCACATTCGCTCAAGGCGGCACAGCATCTAAAAGACAAAAGCCACTCGCATAAGCTGGTTGTTTACGAAAACGGCGATCACAGCTTAACGTTCTATCGCGAAGAGGTGGAAAGCGAAATCAATAGTTGGTTAGCGGCGCACTTTCAGTAGCGTAATAAAAAAGCCCGCTACGTAATACGAAGCGGGCCTCTTTGATTTGAAGGGTTAGCGTACTTAACCTGTATTACGCATACCAATTGCAATACCCGCGATGGTAACCATCATGGCACGCTCTAGGCTGGTGTTTTGTGCATCGTCACCGGCTTTACGAATACGATCCAGAAGCTCAATTTGCAGGTAGTGAAGGGGCTGAAGATATCCTGCACGGATCTCCATAGACTCTTTACCCTGCGGGTCGTTCTTCATGATGTCGCCGTCACCGGTTATAGCCAACAGCGACGAGATGCTTTCTTTAAGCTCGCTACGCAATGCTTCACCAAAGTGTTTGAGCTCTTTGGGTACCAAGCGCTCATCATAAGCTTCACTGATACGCGGATCGGCTTTATGGAACACCATGTCCAGCATTGAAAGACGTGAACGATAGAACGGCCATTCGCTGAACATCTCGTTAACTACTTTTTCATTTTCCGGTGTCTTCACGCTATCGATAGCGCGCATAACGCCTAACCAGCTTGGCAGTACCAAACGAGTTTGTGCCCAGGCAAATATCCATGGAATCGCACGTAGGCTCTCAATACCACCTTGTGGCTTACGCTTCGCTGGGCGACTACCTAGTGGGAGTTTGCCTAACTCTTGCTCTGGCGTTGCAACACGGAAGTAAGGTACGAACTCTTTATCGTGACGCACGGTTGCACGGTAGTTATCGCGACCTTGGGCTGCCATTGCAGTTATAAGCTCTCGCCATTCTTCTTTTGGTGCCGGAGGCGGGAATAACATGGCTTCAATTATGGCGCTGGCGTAAATACCTAGGCTGCGTTTAGCCAGCTTAGGCATACCGAATTTATAGCGAATAGTTTCGCCTTGCTCAGTTACACGGAAGCCGCCGTCTAGCGAGCCAGGAGGCTGAGAGTAAATGGCAGCATGTGCTGGCAAGCCACCACGACCAATTGTACCGCCACGGCCGTGGAATAGGGTCAGGCTTACGTCAAACTCGTCAGCAATCGCAACCAAGGCTTCTTGTGATTGGTATTGAGCCCAGCCCGCAGCAAGTGCACCTGCGTCTTTGGCTGAATCTGAGTAACCAATCATAACGAATTGACGACCTTTAACGTAACCGCGATACCAGTCGATAGACAGAAGTTTGCGCATTACGTCAGGCGAGTTGTTCAAATCGTCTAGCGTTTCGAACAATGGCGCCACTGGCATTGGCCAATCTACACCACTTTCTTGAAGTAGCAACTGAACCGCCATAACGTCCGATGGCTCACTGGCCATAGAGATAATATAGATACCAAAGCCGTGTTTGCTGTGCTTCGCAATTACCTTACAGGTATCAAGCACTTCTTTCACGTCATCAGACGCATCCCATTGAGCAGGGAATAGCGGGCGTTTTGAGCCAAGCTCGCGCAATAAGAACGCTTGCTTGTCGGCTTCGCTCCATTGAGCATAATCACCAAGACCAAGATAGCGTGTTAGTTCGCTGAAAACGTCTGCATGACGCTCAGAGTCCTGACGCACGTCAAGGCGCAGAAGGTGAATGCCAAATACACGTGCACGACGAATAGTGTCCAGTAGCAGACCGTTTGCTACAACTTGCATTCCGCAGTCTAACAGTGACTGGTAGCAAAGCATCAGTGGTTCAATTAGCTCATCATCACTTTCAACCCAGTTTGAAGTATCCGGGTTTTTACCTGCTAAGTAGTCGCTAATGCCATCGCGGGTTGCGATGAACTTGTCAACAAGTGGACGAAGAAGGGCGCGGTATGGCTCGTTGGCGTCGCCGACTTTTTCGCGTAACGCGTCGTTGCAGTCGTACATTGAAAGCTCAACTTGCAAGCGGTCAAGATCAATCGCGAAAAGCTTGGCCGCACGTTTTCTAGCAAGTAATAATACTTGCTCAGTCACTTTTGACGTTACAAATGGGTTGCCGTCTCTGTCGCCGCCCATCCAAGAGCTAAACTGAACGGGAGACGAATCTAGTGGCAGTGATACTTCGTAATCTTCATTTAGGCGACCATCAAGCTCGCGCATAAAGTCTGGCACTGCTTCCCATAATGAGTTTTCAATAACAGAGAAGCCCCAGCGTGCCTCATCAACAGGTGTTGGACGTACTGAACGAATTTCTTCAGTGTGCCAAGCCTGTGCAATAAGGTCAGCAATGCGGGTTTCAATTTTCTTACGCTCAACATCATTAAGCGACTCTTGGTGAATAGCCTGAAGGCAGTTCGCCAATTCTTTATGTTTGTGAATAAGTGTACGGCGCGTAACCTCAGTTGGGTGCGCGGTCAGTACAAGATCGATGTTCAGTTTTGCAACCGCATCCTGCACTTTTTCAGCTGTTAATTCAGCTTTATCTAGGTGTTTAAATAGTGCATCAATAGACGCATCAACATTCATTGCTGCATTGTATTCTTGCTCAGCGATGTTGCCCAAATTCAAGAATTGTGCGAATGCACGGCCAACAGTAAGCAAATCGCTGTCAGACATTGTTTTGAAAGTTTCTTTCAGTTCTTCGCTACATGTAGCGTCTCCCTGATAAGAAGCTCGGCCGCCTTTACGAATCTTTTCAATACGGTTTAGCCACTCTTGACCCAATTGATTTTTGATTGTTTCACCTAAGGTTTTACCTAGGTATCGAACGGTATCTTTCAGTTCAGCATCGTAGTGTGTTTGCATGCTATCCTCCTAAATATATGGCCTTAACCATACTGTGTCCTTTGCGACTTGTCTAACCACTTTCGGTTATAATTTACAACATTTTGATACTTTTGCACCCTAGTTCACATTGCTCAAAGCAAGATATTTTGTGGTGTGATACACTCTTGCACCGGAAAATGCAGAAACATTCTCGCGTTATGCGTTTTGTTTGAAATTTGTACTGCATTTGTAATTTAATTTCAGGAGTTCTTGTGACTGATACATTCAATACAGTAGAAACCCAAGCAAGTTACGGCATTGGTTTTCAAATGGGTCAACAATTACAATCAAATCCGTTTGACGGACTAGCGATTGACGCTGTTGTAGCTGGCCTAAAAGACGCCTTCGCAGGTCAAGCGCCTCAGGTTGATAACGACACACTACGTGATGCGTTCGGCGAAATTCACAAGCGTATGCAAGCGGCTAAAGAAGAAGCTAGCAAAGCGGTTATTGAAGAAGGCACAAAGTACCTTGAAGAAAATGCGAAGCGTGACGAAGTAACCGTTACTGAATCTGGTCTTCAGTATGAAGTTATCGCTGAAGGTGACGGTGAAACACCAGTTGCGGCTAGCACTGTACGTGTTCACTACCACGGTACACTTATTAACGGTACCACTTTTGACAGCTCTTACGAGCGCGGCCAGCCAGCTGAATTCCCTGTAGGCGGCGTAATTAAAGGTTGGACTGAAGCACTTCAACTTATGAAAGTAGGTGCTAAGTACCGTTTATACGTGCCACATGATCTTGCTTACGGTGAGCAAGGTGCGGGCGCAGCTATTGCACCATACAGCACGCTTATCTTTGACGTAGAGCTTCTAGACGTTCTAGGTTAATGTGTTGTTCACAGGTGTGCAGTTCTGTACACCTGTGTTCCATCTTTTCTTATTCATAGTTCATAACGTTTT
Source organism: Alteromonas sp. CNT1-28 (assembly GCF_022348345.1). Classification (NCBI taxonomy): domain Bacteria; kingdom Pseudomonadati; phylum Pseudomonadota; class Gammaproteobacteria; order Alteromonadales; family Alteromonadaceae; genus Alteromonas; species Alteromonas sp. CNT1-28. The sequence goes on from NZ_JAKREZ010000013.1 coordinate 58,579, forward strand.
AAAAACTAGCCCGCACTTCGTTAAATTTAGCGATATGGCCTAATGTTTCTTTTTCCTATCTCTTTTCTTCTCTGTCTTTTCTCGTAAATACAAAGCAAACCTAAATTTGGCACGTTGTTTCATTGGTGTCGCCTTGCGTTTGCGATATGCTAGGTTTCATCTGCTCCGAGTTGTTATCAGTGGCTTCGGCATTACAATAGCCCCACGCTCAAATAAGGAAAATTATTATGGTTATCAAGCCTAAAGTGAGAGGCTTCATTTGTACAAACGCGCACCCTGTTGGCTGTGCAACGGCGGTTGACGAACAAATTGCTCATGTAGAAGCAAAAGGCGACTTAGGCGAAGGCCCTAAAAATGTATTGGTTATTGGTAGCTCTACGGGATACGGCCTAGCATCACGCATTACTTCTGCGTTCGGCTATGGCGCTAAAACGCTGGGTGTGTGTTTTGAAAAAGCACCAACGGAACGTAAAACGGGTACTGCCGGTTGGTACAACACCGCTGCATTCCACGAAAAAGCCAAAGCAAAAGGCTTGTATGCAGAAACTATTAATGGCGATGCGTTTTCCGATGAAATCAAAAATGAAACCATCGAAAAAATCAAAGCTGAAATGGGCAAGGTTGATTTGGTCATTTATAGCCTTGCATCCCCGCGTAGAACCGACCCAGAAACAGGCGTAACGTATAAATCTACGCTTAAGCCTGTAGGGCAGGCGTACACTACGAAAACCTACGATACTGATAAAGACAAAGTGCATGAAGTATCGCTAGAGCCAGCCAACGACGAAGAAATCCTTAACACCATCAAAGTGATGGGCGGTGAAGATTGGGAACGTTGGATGGACTTTTTACGTGAAGCCGATGTGCTTGCTGAAGGCTGTAAAACCACCGCATATACCTATATCGGTAAAGAACTAACATGGCCTATTTATGGTCAAGCGACGATTGGTAAAGCGAAAGAAGACCTAGATCGCGCTGCCGCAGCCATTATTGGTAAAAACAGTGATTTGCTTGTGCAAGCCAATGTGAGCTCGTTGAAAGCACTGGTAACGCAGGCAAGCTCAGCCATTCCTGTTATGCCTTTGTATATTTCACTTATTTATAAAGTGATGAAAGAGGAAGGCACCCACGAAGGGTGTATTGAGCAGATTCATGGCTTGTTCACACAATGCTTGTTCGGCAATACACCAACGTTAGATGAAGCAAATCGCTATCGCATGGATGGCAAAGAAACTAACGACGCAACACAGGCAAAAATTAAGGCGCTATGGGATCAAGTGACACAAGAGAACTTTCATGACTTAAGTGACTACAAAGGTTACAACCATGAGTTCTTAAAACTGTTCGGTTTTGATATTTCAAGTGTTGATTACGACAGTGAAGTTGACCCAATGGTTAATTGGTAAAACCTAAACTTACCATTAATTAACCTAATGCTTATATGCGCAAAAGCCGTCTGATTTGACGGCTTTTTTGTACCTGATTACAAGTTGATACGGCGTATGGATTCGCAAAATGTAAATGAATAAGACCAAAGGTTTACATTAAATTGTAGAAAAATTTGCCTTTATCTTGAAATAGCGTGGCACAAACGTATGGGTTAATGCTAAAATCCCGAAATTAAGTAGGGGTCTTTTCTGCCTCTACCAAAACAGCAGTAGCGATTGCAGCTACACAACAACAATAATAAGTGTAAATTTCTGCTGGTGGTCTATAAAGAAAGGGCGAATTAAGCGTCCGCAAAAGGAATTATGCGTTACGGCTTCATAACAGGCTGACCGTAGCAATTGCAGCAAGTTCCATCAATCAACAACGAAAAGGTGTTCTACACCTGTTAATAGTGCGCTTTTGCATGCTGATAGGCAGGTTTTTTGCGGTCATGCAAAAGGGTATTTCTATTAGAGTAGTGCGATTACATATGATAAAAATCAAGAAAGGTCTCGACCTCCCAATTGAGGGAGCGCCAAAGCAGGAGATTGCTGATGCATCTGCTGCAACGCGCGTTGCCATTCTGGGAGAAGAATATGTGGGTATGCGCCCTACCATGCACGTCCAAGTTGGCGATGTAGTGAAGAAAGGTCAGGTGCTTTTTGAAGACAAAAAGAACCCTGGCGTTAAATTCACTGCCCCAGCAGCGGGTGAAGTGGTAGAGGTTAACCGTGGTGCAAAACGTGTTCTTCAGTCTGTAGTTATCAAAGTGAACGGCAGCGATGCTGTAACTTTTGATAAAATTGCAGCTGACCAGATCGCGAGCGCTTCACGCGAGCAGCTTCAGTCAATCCTTGTAGAGTCAGGTATGTGGACAGCGTTCCGTACACGTCCATTTAGCAAATCTCCTAAGCTAGACTCTGTTCCAAGTTCAATTTTCGTTACAGCAATGGATACCAATCCACTAGCAGCAGATCCTGCAGTGATTATTGCTGAGCGCCAAGACGATTTCGTAAATGGTCTTAAAGCATTAACGCAATTGAGCGGCGGCAAGACTTACGTTTGTAAAGCGGCAGGTGCTTCTGTTGCTACTGGCGATGCGGCAGTTGATGTTGAAGAATTTGGCGGTCCTCACCCTGCGGGCCTACCGGGTACTCACATCCACTTCCTTGATTCTGCTGGCATGAACAAAACGGTTTGGCACATCAACTACCAAGACGTAATGGCAATTGGTGCATTGCTGATCTCTGGCGAGCTAGATAACCGTCGTGTTATTTCACTTGCAGGTCCTGCAGCAACCAACCCACGCCTAGTGCGCACCGTAATGGGCGCAGACTTGACCGAACTTACTGCTAACGAGCAAGTAGACGGTGAAGTACGTGTTATCTCTGGTTCTGTGCTTAGCGGTACAACAGCGATGGGCGTTCACGGCTTCCTTGGTCGTTTCCACACCCAAGTTTCACTACTAAAAGAAGGTCGCGAGAAGAAATTGTTCGGTTGGATCCTACCTGGTTCAAACCAACACTCAGTGACTCGTGCTTACTTAGGTCACCTAAGTGGCGGCAAGAAATTTGATATGACAACAACTACCAATGGTTCTGAACGTTCTATGGTTCCAATTGGTAATTACGAACGCGTTATGCCCCTAGATATCATTCCTACACTTCTGCTTAGGGACCTGATTTCTGGTGATACTGACGGTGCTCAGACGTTGGGTTGCTTAGAGTTGGACGAAGAAGATTTGGCATTGTGTACTTATGTATGCCCTGGCAAATACAACTACGCTCCTATCTTACGCGACTGTTTGACCACGATAGAGAAAGAGGGTTAAGTCATGGGTTTAAAAGCGTATTTAGAAAAGATCGAACCAAACTTCGAACCAGGTGGTAAGCATGAAAAGTGGTATGCGCTTTACGAAGCTGCGGCGACCATTTTCTACACCCCAGGTAAAGTAAATAAAGCTAACACGCACGTGCGTGACAGCATTGACCTCAAGCGCATCATGATCATGGTATGGATGGCAACATTCCCAGCTATGTTCTTTGGTATGTATAACATTGGTTTCCAAGCGCAAGAAGCAATTGCTGCTGGTGCAGGAACACTACCTGATACGTGGCAAGCAGGTCTATTCGCTGCCCTTGGCGGTGACTTGGCAAATGCGGGTACACTAGGTCTATTCTTCTATGGCGCATGTTTCTGGTTGCCAATCTACGCGGTAACGTTCGCGGTAGGTGGTTTCTGGGAAGTATTATTCGCGTCTGTGCGCAAGCACGAAGTTAACGAAGGTTTCTTCGTAACATCGGTACTGTTCGCACTAACACTTCCAGCTACTATTCCTCTATGGCAAGTTGCACTAGGTATTACCTTCGGTGTTGTAATTGCTAAAGAAGTATTCGGTGGTACAGGTCGTAACTTCCTTAACCCAGCACTATCTGGTCGTGCATTCCTTTACTTTGCGTATCCTGCACAAATTTCAGGTGACCAAGTATGGGTAGCGGCAGATGGCTATTCTGGTGCAACGTCTCTAAGCCAAGCGGCTTCTGGCAACCTTGATTACGCGAACATGGATCAGTGGATGAACAGCTTCATCGGTACTATCTCAGGTTCAGCGGGTGAGGTGTCTACCCTTGCTATTATTCTTGGTGGCTTGTTCATCATGTACATGCGTATAGCAAGCTGGCGCATTGTTGCTGGTGTAGCAATTGGTGTGGCGTTCTTCGCAACCTTGCTAAACCTAATCGGCAGCGATACGAACCCTATGTTTGCAATGCCTGCTCATTGGCACTTTGTTGTTGGTGGTCTTGCTTTTGGTATGTTCTTTATGGCGACAGACCCAGTTTCTGCGTCGTTCACAAACCAAGGTAAGTGGGCTTACGGTATCTTCATTGGTTTCATGACGGTACTAATCCGCGTCCTAAACCCAGCCTTCCCTGAAGGTGTAATGCTAGCAATTCTATTTGCTAACTTGTGGGCGCCACTGTTCGACTATTTCGTCGCACAAAGCAATATCAAGCGGAGGGTAGCACGTGTCGGCTAAGAAAGAATCTTTAGGCAAAACGGTAGGTATTGTTGTTGCCGTATGTTTAGTTTGTTCAATTGTTGTTTCTGGCGCGGCTGTTGGCCTTCGCTCTCTACAACAAACAAACGCAGCTCTAGATAAAAAGAGCAACATTCTTAATGCTGCAGGCCTTTATGAAATGGGCATGAGCAATAGCGCAATTGAAAGCACGTACAGCGAGCGAGTAGAGCAGCGTTATGTAAATCTTGACGAAGGTACTTTCGTAGAAGCGCCTAAGCCAGATTACGATATGTATAAAGCAGCCAAAGAAACTGAGTACAGCACTAAGGTGACTAACAGCAATGTTGGTTTTCAACGCCGCCCTAACGTGGCAAGTGTTTACTTAGTTCGCGACGACGCAGGTGATGTATCTCGTATCATCCTTCCTGTGCACGGCAGCGGCCTTTGGGATCTTATGTACGGTTTCTTAGCGGTAGACGCAGACGGCCAAACGGTTCGTGAGCTTATTTACTATCAGCAAAAAGAAACGCCAGGACTAGGTGGTGAAGTGCAAAACCCTGCATGGCAGGACAAATGGGACGGCAAAGAGCTTTACGAGAATGGCGAAGTTGCTATTCGCGTAGTGAAAAATGCTAACCCTAGCAATCCTCACACTATCGATGCGCTTTCAGGTGCAACCCTAACCAGCAACGGTGTTGAAAACACTATTCGTTACTGGGTAGGCGAGCAAGGCTTCGGCCAGTTCCTGAAGAACCAAGCATGGCGTTCATAAGGGAAGTCTCATGGCAGATACTAAAGAAATGAAAAAGGCCCTCTTTGGGCCAATCCTGGACAACAACCCGATCGCCCTACAGGTATTGGGTATCTGTTCAGCACTGGCAATTACCACTAAGCTGGAAACAGCATTGGTAATGTCGCTTGCGCTTACAAGCGTTGTAGCGTTCTCAAACTTGTTTATTTCACTAATTCGTAACCAGATCCCATCTAGCGTTCGAATTATTATCCAGATGACTATCATTGCGTCGTTGGTAATCGTTGTTGACCAAATCCTGAAAGCGTATTCGTATGAAATATCGAAGCAGCTGTCGGTATTCGTTGGTCTTATCATTACAAACTGTATCGTAATGGGTCGTGCTGAAGCTTACGCCATGAAGAGCCCACCTCTAATGAGCTTCCTTGATGGTATCGGTAACGGCTTGGGTTACTCTTTCATTCTAGTTGTAATTGGTACAATTAAAGAGCTATTTGGTTTCGGTACTATTTTAGGTTTCGAAATCCTTCCACTGGTTCAAAACGGTGGCTGGTATCAGGGTAACGGTTTGTTGATCCTACCATTCAGCTCATTCTTCTTAATCGGCGGTATGATTTGGTTTATCCGTACTATCCGTCCAGAGCAAGTAGAGCCTAAGGAGTAAGTCATGGAACATTATTTGTCGTTATTTGTTCGCTCAATTTTCGTTGAGAACATGGCGTTATCACTTTTCTTAGGTATGTGTACATTCCTAGCGGTATCTAAGAAAGTTAAGACTGCTATGGGTCTTGGTGTTGCAGTTATCGTGGTACTAGGTATCTCTGTACCCGTTAACCAAGTTATTTATGTAAACATTCTTGCTCCAGGCGCACTAGCATGGGCAGGTTTCCCAGAAGCTGACCTAAGCTTCCTTAACTTCCTAACGTTTATCGGTGTTATCGCGGCGTTGGTACAGATTCTAGAGATGAGCTTAGACAAGTTCTTCCCTGCGCTTTACAACGCACTAGGTATCTTCCTTCCGCTAATTACCGTTAACTGTGCAATCTTCGGTGGTGTGGCGTTTGCGGTACAGCGTGAATACAACTTCACTGAAAGCATCGTTTACGGCGTTGGTAGTGGTATGGGCTGGGCACTAGCAATTGTATTGCTAGCGGCAGTACGTGAAAAGCTGAAGTATGCTGATATGCCTGATGGTGTTCGTGGTCTTGGTTCTGTATTCATGATCGCTGGCCTAATGGCACTTGGCTTCCAGTCATTCACTGGTATTCAGCTGTAATAGAGCTCGGGAGCATATAAATGAATAACGTAGAAATATTTCTTGGCGTCGGCATGTTTATTGCCATCGTATTGGCGCTAGTATTTATCATTATGTTTGCCAAGTCTAAATTGGTACCAAGTGGTGATGTAACTATCACTATCAATGGTGACCCAGACAAGGCAATCAAAACTGCACCGGGTGGCAAACTTCTTGGTGCACTAGCTGACGCAGGTTACTTCGTATCTTCTGCTTGTGGTGGCGGTGGCTCATGTGGTCAGTGTCGTGTAGATGTACACTCAGGTGGTGGTGAAATTCTTCCAACTGAACTAGACCACATCACTAAAGGTGAAGCGCGCGAAGGCTGCCGTCTTTCATGTCAGGTTGCTATTAAGCAAGACATGGAAATTGAGCTGGAAGAGTCGGTATTTGGTGTTAAGAAGTGGGATTGTGAAGTTATCTCTAACGATAACAAAGCAACCTTTATCAAAGAACTTAAGCTTAAAATTCCAAACGGTGAAAGTGTACCTTTCCGTGCAGGTGGTTATATTCAGATTGAAGCGCCAGCGCACCACGTTAAGTACAAAGAGTTCGATATTCCTGAAGAATACCGCGGTGACTGGGAGCGTTTTGGCTTCTTCGACATCGAGTCTAAAGTAGACGAAGAGACTATTCGTGCTTACTCAATGGCGAACTACCCAGAAGAAGAAGGCATTATTATGTTGAACGTGCGTATCGCTACGCCGCCACCTAATAACCTAAGCCTACCTGCTGGTAAAATGTCATCGTACATTTGGAGCCTGAAAGAAGGTGACAAAGCGACTATCTCTGGTCCATTCGGTGAATTCTTCGCGAAAGAAACTGAAAACGAAATGGTATTCGTAGGTGGTGGTGCAGGTATGGCCCCAATGCGTTCTCACATCTTCGATCAGCTTCGTCGCCTTAAGTCTAAGCGTAAGATGAGCTTCTGGTACGGTGCACGTTCACTTCGTGAAATGTTCTATACAGAAGACTTCGACGAGCTAGCAGCAGAAAACGATAACTTCGAGTGGCATGTAGCACTTTCTGATCCTCAGCCAGAGGACAACTGGGAAGGTTACACTGGGTTTATCCACCAAGTACTTCTTGAGAACTACTTGAAAGATCACCCTGCACCAGAAGACTGTGAGTTCTACATGTGTGGACCACCTATGATGAACGCGGCCGTAATCAACATGCTTAAAGATTTAGGTGTTGAGGACGAAAACATCATGCTAGATGACTTCGGTGGCTAAGCTACTCGCTTAAAAACTCAAGCATACTAAAAGGGGCGTAAGCCCCTTTTTCGTTGAAGCAAAACGCAGAATGCACATAATAGCGATTGAATAATGTGCATATTAGCTAAGGACAACATCGTGATTCGATTTGCTATTCGAATTTTCCTCGCCTTTGTTGCGGTAGGTATTCTACTTCTCGCAAGCTGTAGCGACGAAAAAACGCCTGTAGTACACCTGCAAGGGCAGACAATGGGCACAACCTACAACGTTAAGTACCTTGTAGCGGAGACACCGGTAGAAGGCTTACAAGCTGAAATAGATGCCCGTCTTGTTGAAGTTAACAAGATGATGTCTACTTACGACCCAACGTCAGAACTATCAAGGTTCAATCAATATCGCTACACCGACAATTTCGCCGTATCGCCAGATACGCTAACCGTGGTTAACGAGGCACTACGCTTGGCTAACCTTAGTGGCGGAGTACTTGATGTTACCGTTGGTCCATTGGTTAATTTATGGGGGTTTGGCCCAACTAAGCGCCCTGAAAAAGTACCAAGCCAGACAGACATCGACGATATTCGCGAATATGTGGGTTATAAGAAGCTGTCAACCACGCCTACTGGCTTAAAGAAAAGTCACCCAATGCTTTATGTCGACCTGTCGACTATTGCAAAAGGCTTTGGCGTTGATGAAGTGGCGGAGATCCTTGAAAACCACAACATTGAAAACTACCTTGTAGAAATAGGTGGTGAAATGCGTGTGAAAGGTGAACGAGGCGACGGCAGTGAGTGGCTGATTGCCATTGAAAAGCCAGTCACCACTGAACGTGCTGTTCAAAAAGTTGTCTCAATAGGAGAAAACGCGGTTGCTACATCAGGTGACTATCGCAACTATTACGAAGAAGACGGCGTTCGTTATTCGCATCTAATCGACCCCACAACGGGCAAACCTATCTCACATAACCTGGTTTCGGTTACGGTAATTCATCCTTCTTCAATGACGTCTGATGGTTTGGCTACGGCGTTTAATGTAATGGGATGGGAACAAGCGATAGCGGTTGCTGAGCAAGAACAACTCGCTGTATTCCTCATTCGTCGCACAGAAGACGGATTTGAAGAGTATGCATCGCCAGAATTTGATAAACTGGTCACAGTTCATAATTAGGGGGTAGCAATGTCTACATTCATTCTTGCTTTTGGTTTCTTTCTAACAATGGTACTGGCTATGGCCGTAGGTTACCTTTTTCAGAAAAAATCAATCTCTGGAAGCTGTGGTGGCTTAGGTGCACTAGGTATTGAAAAAGCCTGTAACTGTCCAGAACCGTGTGACCGTAAAAAGTCGCGCATGGAAAAAGAAGAAGCCCGCCAGAAAAAACTAAACGAGTGGAAGCAGAACCAAATTTTGTAATGCTTAACCCATCGTTGGTTTAAGGTTTAAAAGCGCTGTTTGATACTAATCGACAGCGCTTTTTTTGTGGGTATATCTATCACGTTCTTTAATATTGAGCTCTATTGACGTCGTTTCGATAAATTCGCTCACACGGCGCTTTTTTTATGTCTGTCAGGTGATTCAACATTAGTTTACTCAGCGAGTAAAAGCTACAGTTGCAGTTAAAACACTTTATAAGGTGTATAACTTTGCAGGACAGCTAATCCATATTGATGATTGACCAGGCCATACGGGTCATATCAAAGACAGTAATACTAGCTTAGTTTATATGCAGGCACGATACTATGATCCAGTCATAGGTCGTTTTTATTCGAATGATCCTGTAGACGCTATGGGACACATGGCTCGTGGTAATCCCGTTCATGGCTTTAAGAATAAATTAGTTGGAACTTTATCTGGGGCTGCCGCTGGTGGTGCTATTGGGTTTGTTGCCCCGCAAACATCGCATGTTGCGGGTATGGCTGCTGCAGGTATGGCAGCTAGTGCAACAGGGCAAGAATTAGGTTCTACAGCTACTGCTGCAATGGAAAAAGGTATCGAAAACGTTACTTTAGATGATGTTAATGTGGATGCTACAACAACTGCCGCTGGAACAACCGCGGGGACGATTGTTGAGGGTGCGATTATTGGCACATCCGAAAAAGCAGCTCCAGTGATAAAAGAAAAAATTGAAGAGAAACTGTAATGCTATATTTTGGGGACTTAATTATTACGTATATTTTTGTTTGCATATTTGGAGTGAAATACTATTTCTATTTACAAAAGCAAAATTTACGTACAACCAGTAAATTTAAAAAGAATATAGTGAGCTATGCACTATTCGCATTGTTTGTTTGTATCGAGATACAACTCGCAATATTTTTTCCTACATGGTTGAACTCGAAACTGATGACCTTCGAAAAAAGCTCAGATTCAACAATGTATTTACTACTGTTTGGTTGTTTAATATTGGGGCTATCCGTATGGAAAGCGAGGAAAGAGCGGCCATCTGAATTTTAATTGCACAGGCTCTAAGCAAAAAACTACAATTGAACCCAAAGCCTCGCACTCGCGGGGCTTTAATTTTTCTGGCAAGTTGTTTAGGTGAATTATGTTGAGTCAATGTTTAACTACATGATATTTTTGGAAAATAATTCATAAGCCAATAAGGAAATAATTATGGCTAATGCTAGAGGAAAAGCTTCCCCCAATGCACATACTCAAAGAAGGCTCTTCGCATCTTCTGCTGGATATTGCCAAAACCCAGCTTGCTCAGAAAAACTATTCAATGAGGCGGAAGGGAAACGCTTTCTCATAGCTGAGTTGGCTCACGTTTTTGCTGCTCAAGATGATGGTCCTAGGCCAAACCCAGAGCTAAGTGAAGAAGAAAGGGGAGCTTTTGAAAATCTAATCGTTTTGTGCGCCAACTGCCACACCATGGTTGATAAGGCTTCAGATGCTTTCCCTGATTCAATGATGAAGCGTTGGAAACGAGAGCATGAGCAAAAATTGCTAGATCTATTCGGCATTCAGAAGCTTGATGATAGGGAATCCGTTCGAGATGTCGTTGAGCCTCTTCTTATTGAAAATAGGACTGTTTTTGAATTGTACGGCCCTCACATAGAAGAAGCACAGAATCCGGAGAGCGGTGCAGCAGAGCAGTGGAAGCGAAAGGTAATTACAATCATTATTCCTAACAACCGAAAAATTCTATCGTTTGTCGATGCCAATCGCCATTTACTATTGGACAGCGAAAAGATAACGAAAGAACGATTTCGACAGCATATAGATGACCTTGAAGCTTTTCATATCGAAGACATCAGGCAAGACTCATCTCGTTTTCCTGTCGAGATGGCAGACATATATAAGGATTAGTATGACCAAAGTAATCGATTGGGTAGAAAGTAAGTTTGCTGATGACGATAATTTAAAAGTTGTTGGTAGAACTGCTGAAAACTTTCTTGTTATAGAAGATGAGCATGGTTACACATTTAACGTAGCAGTTATTGGCGTTAAAGGTGTTATTAAGGATACGGATGTACTTCCATTGTTCGAAGCCGACGACAGTCCTCAACTTGTTGTGAATATCCCATCACGCGTATTGTGGGATGGAATGGCTATTGATGCTATTCATGCTCAAAGTGCTGCATTTGGAACTTTTGGAGATATAGACAGAGCTGCAAGAACAAGTGATGCCGGCTCCTTTCGTGATAAAAATATGGTTTTTTTCATAAACGCCATGCAACAACACAGTAATGTGATGAGTATTTCGTACGTCTATGATTCTGTTTTTCGGGTTGACCGTGTTAGTGGAACTAGTCTCACTATCGCAGTAATTGACGCTTATAACATGAGTGCTGAGGATGTGCGAAATTCAAGGACTCGTATTGGTGACTTTGATATTGTCGTTAAATCGACAAGCTATGGTTCGATAACTCCGCAAGCCGAAGCAGCCGCAGAATCTCTGGGAGCTGAAGCTCTAACGTTTAAAGAACTCATGCAGCGTCTAGCAAGATGAATCGAGCGAGCGTGATTGCAAAATTAAAGGAAACCGCGCTTCACCTTGGTTCTCTTGCAGCCGGCACAGAGTGGCACCTATTTGGCTCGACAAATCGTGATGAAGCAAACCCATCTGATATCGACCTTATGATTTTTTGCTGTGACGATAATCAAGCGGATGAACTTAGAAAAGCTATTAATCCCACAATGTTTGGGTTGCCGTTACATCTTTCATTGTTTACGTTTGAAGAGGCGAATTCAATTAATGTTTCTTCTATTCAAAATAGCACTGAAATAATAACTTTAGACTCTACAGAAACAGATAAATAGGATAAAAATGGCAAGGAGCAATAATCAACTAAAATTGGCTGAAGCACTTCGTGAATTTGAAGTGAATGGGACTACTTTTACTGTTGATATGGTAGTTGATAGAACAGCATATCCACGTAATACGGTAAACAAGTACATAAATGAAAAGCTGTTAGGCAAACATGTCTTTCATGATGGTTGTCGCACAAAGTATAGATGTGAAGGTGTCGCAGCTCTTTCAAATGAAGAATTCTTAGCGGTTATGAGCCAATCTGCTAAGACAAAGGCGAAAACACCTGAAGAGCAGTTTCACGAAAAACTAGTAGGTAGAAGCTTGGATGCGTTTACTTTGGCGTTAGAGGTGTATAACCGACCTAGTTTGAAAAACCGTGTTGAGGCATTCGCCATCATGATGGTAAACGCTTGGGAGCTATTGTTGAAAGCTGAAGTTCTTAAGGTGGATGGTTATGATAAGATTTTCTACGATGGTGAAAAAAGCATATCTATATCTGACGCTGTAAAGCGTCGTCTTCAACAAAAAGACCCCGTAAGAATCAACCTGGAAACGTTAATAGACCTGAGAGACCAAGCTGTTCATCTACTCATTCCTGAATTACAGCCACAACTATCCAGACTATTTCAAGCTACTGTCCTGAACTACCAAACTCGTTATCGCAATGAAATGGGTAATGCTCCACTCGCAGGGCAAAGTGTAGGTATGTTGAGTTTAGTTGTCGATGGACCAGAGCCAGATGTAGCTATTATTCAAAAGCTTTATGGCAAGCATGCGGCCAAGTCCGTTGAGAAGTTTATCAAGACTTTTGAAGCGACTTCGAATGAAGTCGACTCCAATGAATTTTCAATTCCTGTTGATTACAAACTTGCATTGGTTAAACGTGAAGATGAAAGTGACTTGTCACTGAGTGTTGGTGATACTGGTGAAGGTGCAATCATAATTACTAAAACCAAGGATCCTGATGTTACCCATCCATATCATACCCACGATGCGATAGCGGAAATTAACAAACGTCAGGACGCTGTTACCATAAAATCAGGAGCATTTTATGCTGTGCTTGCTAAACACAAAGTTAATAAGCAGAAAAAGTCTGACATGCGATATGAGATTGATGGTCGCCCTCGTTACTCTGAAAAGTTTATTGCTTGGTTTGTCGATAACGTTAAACAGCCCAACTGGCTAGATTCGGCTATAGAATATCGGCGAAAGCAAAATCGAAAGTAGCTAACGAGACATCAATTGGCCTTGAAGGATGGAATGAAGGAATAGTATGGATATACTGAACAACAGAGAAATTGCTACAGGTGTTTGGTTGCTTACCTTTTTTATTTGGGCTTCAACTAAAAAGGAAGTTAGGGAATCATTTCGAACGGTTGTAGCAGCATTCTTGAGCCGATTTATTATAGTGCCGATTATATTAATGGTCTCATACCTTACCCTTCTTCTCATCGGTTTGGAATCTATTGGCTTATGGGAAAACCACCAAGTAAAGAATGTTGTATTTTGGTTCTTCACCGCAGCTATGTATTCATTTTTTAAGGTGACAAAAGCTGCTGAAGATAAACATTATTTCAGTCATGCAGTTAGAGACAATCTCAAAATAATCGTTGTGCTGCAATTTGTCATATCAGTTTATACCTTCAGTTTGTGGGTAGAACTCATTTTTGTACCGGTGATCTCTATGCTCGTTGTCGTCATGACTTATGCGCAGTCTGACGAAAAGTATAAGCCTGCCGAAAAACTTGTGAGCAAGCTCGTTGAAGGAATAGGTCTATTCATCATCGCTTACACCGTATATATGATCTTTGCTGATTTTGGGGAATTGGCGCAGACCAAATCAATTTATGATTTGCTGGTGCCTACTACATTGTCAATAATGTTACTCCCATTTCTGTATTTATTGGCAACTTATACGAGCTACCAGGGGGTATTCGTACGATTAAAGTTTTGGATAAAAGAACCGTCCCTCCTTCGATATACTAAGTGGTCTACTATTAAACGCTTCCATTTTAGATTTGCAAAGCTAGTTCGTTGGTTTGATTCAGTGCCACGGATTAATATCGAATCCAAAGCTGATGTTGATAAATCTATCGAGAACGTGTTTCGCCAATTGAGAGAAGAATCAAATCCGCCAACTGTTGATAAGAGACTTGGCTGGTCCCCGCACATCGCAAAAGATTATCTAGCAGGGGTTGGGATAGAAACTGGTTTTTACAAAAATATTTACGATGATACTTGGCATGTATCTTCTAAGTACCTTGAGATGGGCAACAGTATCATGCCGAATAATATTGCATATTATGTAGAGGGTAATAGAGAAGTCGCAAAGTCAATAAAGCTAAAATTGAATGTTAATGAACCCTCTGAATCTGCTGACGCAAAGGAGAAATTTCTAAATATTGCGAATTTACTGTGCTGGCAGGCAATAAACTCCGAGCTTCCAGACTCTTTACGAGATGCTATTTCAGAAGAGAAAAATTCAGAAATAGCAACTGAAAACCGCAAGCTTTCGATAGTAAAATCAGCATGGGGTAACACAGAGCGCTATGACTTGATGTTTAAACTAGAGGTAACTGATGAAAACGATGAATTGATGGCAGGAACTTAGTTAACTTACCACAGAAAGGTTTACCGTGTTGTTAAAATTTAAGAGGCGCGCTAGTAGCTATACTTATGAATACTTTGCTGTTTAATGGACAACAGAAATATGGTGAAAAGCGACTTGAAAGTACCAACAAAAGAAATGCTAGCAGATGCTACGCCTTCGGCATTCAAAGCGGTTATCAAAATTATGGAGTCTTGATCGTGTAGCCGTTCTCAAATGTCCATCATATTGGCTATTCCCTACAGTACACTTGGTCGATATATGAAGTCGCCAGACAAAGTGCGACTTAGTCGCGACCAACAAACACGACTGAGCTACTTTCTAAATATCTATCAATTAATACGAACGATGTTTAATAATCAAACCAACGTCGATAATTTTATTTCGCTGAAAAACCATAATGGCATGTTTAAAGGAAGGCATCCTATAGATTTGCTGCTAGAAGGCTGCATCGAAAATATTAGAGACACCTATCGGCACATCGGCGAAGATATTTTTGGTCTCTGGTAAATCTAGAGTTAGTTTCACTTAGAGTGCTTCCCGCGCAACTATCTACCTTTCTTTATATTAGATAGCTGCGCACGAAGAAAATGCTTGACTGTTTTTTGTCATTCAGTGTTAGAGCTTGAAATCCAATATTGTGGCTATCTAGACCCTAAATGCTTCCTGCATTCCAAGCTGCTCTTGCCTGCTAATACCGATGCCAGATGCAACAGCTTCCCAGTTTTTCACTGAGAGCATCACTTCGTCATAGATTTTCTTAGCTTCAGGTTCTTTTAAATTAAAATAATCAGCGACGCTGAATGCCAAACCATAATCTAGCTCATTTGACATGTCATCGATGTTCAAGTGTAAGCCGGTCTTATCAATAGACGGGTTTAAATCATAGGCAGGTGACAATGCCCATCCTTTTTTTGTTAGCAAGAAACCGTGATTACGTAAATGGTCATCGGTATTAGATACAGCAATATTAAAAACAATACGGCGCCACAACTGCGCTAAATCTTTTTGAGTTTGCGAGCCACTTACTGTTAAAAATTCGGCTAGCTCTAAGTAACTCGCATCTTCTGTTTCGCCTCTACCGTCATAGTACTGAAGCTGAGTCATGGCTGATGAAAAATGTATTCGCTGACCTCTATCTCGGTCAAATCGTTTAGTGATAAACGTATGATGAGTAGAGTTAAACTTTTGAATATCACATGGATACATGTCAATGCCAGCATCAAGGGCTAGCTTATGGCAGACCATTTCCCAAGCGCCGACATCTGTAGTGTCGTTAGTATTGGGAAACTTGGCTATCCACAAATCATTATTGTCATCGTGCACACATGCTTTAGGGCGAGCGCCACCTAATGAAGAGCCAGGCGCAATGAGCATACTTAACCATAGGTAATACTCGTCACTATCAATGTTTTCATCGTTTTCGATCATCATTGAGGCATATTCTAGTTGTTTAAGTGACGCCATTGGCGGGGCTGCATACTCAGCATTATCATCTAAGAAATTGCCCTCTGGCGATGTTTTGAATCGTAAACCTCCCATCCGGTAGGAGTCATGAACGCCAAGTAAATAATCCATGGCTGTCATTCTAGCTGTGTCTCTGTGGCCATTTTTAAAATCGAGAGCTGCACGTCGTTTCATTAATAACTCACCCCAACGGTCTGGACAAGAATCTAGAAACACGCGAAAGTTCTTATCACTTCTATCGTTATAATGCTCTCCCGAAGTTAATGTTAGTGACGGGTCGAGCTGCATGCGAAACGGAGACGTTAAAAAATCACTATCGTATTCAAAGCTAAATACGCCACCTCGTGATGTTTCCTGAAATAAAAGGTGGCCAGCTAAAATAGGCGCCTTTATTGGAAACCAAGAAGCATAAATTTCAGCCGTTACTCGACTCATCGCTTTTTCTCCAATAACTTCATATCTTGAAGTTTACTTCCCAATTCATCATGCCCGGCCATGTCTGCAAAGTTACTTTCCATGCCGAATACCGCCATCACTTTTAAGTAAGCGCCAATAGCAACACCAGGGTCGCCGTTGAATACTCTAGTGACGGTCTTAGGATCTAACCCTGTACGTTCTGCTACCAATGACTTGGTGAATTCTCGGCGTTTCATAGCCAGAAATAGATCTTCACCAAAAGTGGTGAGGATCTTCTTTTGTTTAGGAAACAGTTTTTTGTGACCAGCTACACTTGTCATACTTAACTCAATAGGGATTATTATCCCATAATTTGCGCATTAATATGGATAATTATCCCTCATGTATAAAATTATTCAAGTTTGGACTATAAAAGAATTTGTTTTTTTTGGGGATAATTGTCCCTTTAATGGGTGGTAATTTGGATAATTATCCCTTTCTTTAGCTTTTCTCAAAAGTATCAAGCTGGATTGGTGATTTTTCTAGAGAATAGCTGGCCAACTTGTATTAGTTTTGATTAGCGGACGACAGATCGAACGTTTCCTCAGCCAACTGATAGAGCTAAGGAAAAAGCCCCAAAAAAATCTGTGGCAACGATATGGAATTTACCAGCAAGGCAACATTCTTCTGGAGTAAGGAACAAACGTGGAACTTGGCTTTATCTAGCCTGGCAAACCGACACAGAAAGCGTTTTCATAAAGCCGTAAATTATGTGCATGAGCCTTTAAATCTATCTAGAGTCTACAAGGAGGTAGTGTAATTCAACGTTTTTAATAATATACTGTCTTTTTGTACAGTTTTACTCTAAAGCTAAAGAATAAAGGCAGGTAATGCGAAAAATTATCCACGTCGACATGGATTGTTTTTACGCCGCAGTTGAAATGCGCGACAACCCAGCCTTGCGCGATATTCCCATTGCGATAGGCGGCAGTGCCGACCGTCGAGGGGTTATTTCTACCTGTAACTATCCCGCCCGTAAATTTGGTGTGCGCTCAGCTATGGCTACAGCGTATGCTTTAAAGCTATGCCCAAACTTGACCCTCGTAAAAGGGCGCATGGATGTGTACGCTGCCGAGTCGCAAAAAATACGTAAGATATTTGCTGATTATACCGACCTCATTGAGCCTTTATCATTAGATGAAGCCTACCTAGACGTGACTAACAGTGAATTTTGCGGTGGCAGCGCCACGTTAATTGCTGAAGAAATACGTGAACGCATTAAAAATGAACTTGGGCTTACAGCTTCAGCAGGTGTTGCGCCTTGTAAGTTTGTGGCAAAAGTGGCGAGCGATGAAAATAAGCCCGATGGAATTTGCGTTATTACTCCTGATAAGCTCGATGAGTTTGTACGCGAAATGCCACTAAAGAAAATACCGGGCGTAGGCAAAGTCACCATGCAAAAGCTTCAGCGTATGGGGCTTAATACCTGCGACGATGTTCGCCAATACCCTTTTGAGCGCATTCAAAAAGAGCTGGGTAAATTTGGCAGTGTGCTGTGGGAGCGTGCTCACGGTATTGATGAGCGTGAACTATCGGTATCTCGTGAGCGAAAGTCTATCGGCGTAGAGCGCACGCTAAGCGAAGACATTCACACCTTCGAGCAATGCATAGATTTTTTGCCACATTTATTTGAAAAGCTTCAAGAGCGAATGGAAAATCACAAGAAGCGTACGGGTAAGCCGGTACGTATTCGCACGCAGGGCGTTAAGCTTAAGTTTAACGACTTCCAACTAACTACGGTAGAGCACCGCTGTGCCACGCTTGATGAAGCGTATTTTCGCACGTTAATGCAGGAAGCCTTCGAGCGAGCAACAGGGCGGGGTATTCGTCTTGTTGGCGTTCATATAGGTCTTGCTGCCGATCAATCAACACAGCAATTGGTGTTGCCTTTTGAACCGATTTAGCCAATAAGCTCACTTGTTAAATACTAACATGCAGTAGCCTCAATCTAACCACTTGTTATACTTAACGCACTGATACTATGCGATAGACTGACGGTTTTGTATTACCCGATTAGAGGCCAATCCCACAGAGTTTGGTTTCTAAGACCATTTAATCTTTGGCAAATGAAAGCGGTTGGCTAACCCTTACTATTTTTTTTCCACTTTAATGAAGGACGTTATGGACTTGAAAGAACTTAAAACCCCAGGTCGCTACAAGCATTACAAAGGTAATTTATACGATGTATACGAAGTGGCGACGCATTCAGAAGATGAAAGTAAGCTAGTGGTATACCGCCCATGCTACGGCGAAAAAGCGCTTTGGGTTCGTCCCCTAGAAATGTTTGTTGAGTCGGTTGAAAAAGACGGAGAAACACTCCCCCGTTTTGCTTATGTTGGCAATATTCCTGATGATGAAAAAATGATCTAATTGTGAAATTAGGTCATAGTGTAAGAGGTCTTTAATAAACAGGCTTCTTACAAGGAAATAATAATGAAAACTGCACCTCGTTTTAGCGCACACATTTTGGCTGCGTTTATTGCTGCGAGCCCTTTGGTTTATTCAACGATTAATCCCGCAAATGCACAAGATAGATTTGCCGATGTCGAAGTTAAAGCGACAGCGATAAAAGGCTCTGTGCACATGCTTACAGGTGCAGGTGGAAATATCGGCGTATCTGCTGGGGAAGACGGTGTTTTGATCATCGACGATCAATTTGCACCGCTTGCAGAAAAGATAGCGGCCCAGCTTGGTGAGCTCGGGAGTGACAAGCCAAAGTATGTGATAAACACACATTATCACGGCGACCACACAGGCTCTAATGCGTTTTTCCACAGCCACAAAGGTGCGACCATTCTGGCGCACGAAAATGTGCGTGTTCGTCTAGCTAACGATGAAAAGATAAAACCGGAAGCGCTGCCAACTATCACCTATGAAGACGGCATAAAAATTTACTTCAATGGTGAAACCCTTCACGTGATGCACTTAGCGGTAGGCCACACCGACGGCGATAGCGTAGTGTGGTTCGAGCAACCCAACGTCATGCACACCGGCGACTTGTTCTTTAATGGTCGCTTTCCCTACATCGACCAAGGGGCTGGCGGTAATGTGGAAGGCTATATGGACTCAGTAAAACAGCTGCTTGCTAAAATAGACGATGAAACCGTTATTATTCCTGGCCACGGCGACATCAGTAACAAGCAAGAATACAGCGCATTTTTAGCTATGATCTCTGAAACGTTCAGCTACGTTAAGGCACTTAAGCAAGACGGCAAAACCCTCGATGAAGTTAAAGCGATGGGCTTAGACGATAAGTGGGCCGACTGGAGCTGGAATTTCATTAATGAAGAGAAGTGGATAACTACACTCTATACTGATGCCTAAATAGTATTGGTTACACGTTAATATCGAGCGAGTGTGCAGGGGAGTTTTCTTTACGACCCTGCAATTTCGTTAAAATGACTCTATCACTGGATTTTTGAGCACTAACTTCAAAGACAATAGGTTAGGAAACGCAGGTTTACGAGCACCAAGTCTAGGGGCTAAAGCTGCCAAACGTCTGCTAAGCGGTTTCTCGTATTTTAAGCTCAAAGGGTAGAACTTGGCTCGCTTGTTCAACGTCTTCGCCCTCAATTAGCGATATCAATGATTCAGCTGCCATTTCTGCCATCTTACGACGCGGGACTGATACGGTGGTTAGGGCAGGGTATATTGAGCGCGCAAAACTCAAGTCGTTGAAACCGCAGATATCGATATCCTTACCAGGCTTGATACCTCGTCTATTACATTCCATCACCGCGCCAGCAGCAAGCTCGTCACTCACAAAAAATAGCGCATCAGTATCCGGCCATTTATGCAGTGTTTCTGAAAGAAGCTCAGCACCAGCTTGAAATGTGGCGTCGGCTCTAGAGGAAACATATCGCTCGGCGGACAACTCAGCATTGTCCAGTGCGGTTGCCCAGCCCTGCTTTCTCAATATTGCACGCCAATCTAAATACAATGAGCAAAAAGCAATGTTGCGGCGCCCTTTGTCGATAAGATGCTGGGTCATAGACTGGGCTGCTAATTCGTTATTTACCCCGTAGTTAATATCAAAAGGCTCACTAGAAATATCCATAATTTCGGCCACAGGCGTCCCTGTGGCTAGCAGCATTTTTCTCGTTTCTTCAGTGTGGCGCGTAGAAGTAAGAATGAATCCACTCACGTTCTGTTGAATGTAAGATTCGACAGTACGCTCCTCGCCAAGCTCGGTATAGGTCGAGTCGCCAATCATCAGTGCATAATTGGCTTTGTCGGCCACGGCCTTCACGCCTAACATCACATCGTTAAACACGTTGTTTCCAAAAGACGGAAGCAATAACGCGATGGTTCTATTATTGTCTGAGCATAATGATTGGGCGGCGCGGTTCGGAATATAGTTTAGCTCTCGCGCTGCATTTTTGATCTTAAGGGCGAGTGATTTAGAAATGCCACTAGAATTATTAAGCGCACGAGATACGGTAGTTTTGTGAACCCCCAAATGATTGGCTACGTCTGATATTTTTGTGCGTGACTTTTTTACCTTACTCATTTTTCGATCTTTTTATGTGCTGCTAGGTCCGCTATTCCGCGCGGAAGTGAGTGTTAATGTCGTGATGTTTAATTCGATATCAAAGGGCGTATAAAGTCTTCCGCCTGCAGAGAAACACACTCGAAAGTTTGTGTAACATCAATAATGAATGCGTTGTCTTTAGAAGGCAGCTCTAAGGCTGCAAACTGGCTTTCGAGCATAGCATCACCGTTAAAAAAATGCTCCCGTTGTTTTAATCGCGCACTAAGCACAGACTGTGACGCATGAAGGTAAATAAAGTGGCAGTGAGGCGCGATATCTTTGGTTAGCACGTCACGATAGGCTGAGCGCAGCGCTGAACAGCTTATAACCACGTTCCGGCCGGCGTGAATGTGTTGCTTGGCAATCATGTTTAACGTAATTAACCACTCCCATCTGTCTGCATCCTGCAGTGGTATACCTGAAGACATTTTTTCTACGTTTGCCTCGCTATGGTAACGATCTCCTTCTTCGAAAGGCATGTCAAAACGTTGGGCTAAATGCTGGCTCAATGTCGACTTTCCCGTTCCTGAAACTCCCGAAACGAAAAATACATGGCAATGGGTCATAAGCTTATCTCTCACATTAAAGTTCAGGAGTACATCAAGAGCGAGTTATTTGGTCTCCATCTTACTCATAAATATTAGTTTGGAAACCGGTTGCGTTCAAGGGGTGATTATAATAGTGTTACCAGATAGCTATCTTGTATTAATAAATTTTTAACATTGACTGGGTTTTTCAACTTAGCTTGTAAAGGTAGCGGGTGATTTCCGTATTATGGCTTCGTCAACATGAAGACAATGTCACTAACAGGTACCAGAGAGCACGTATGACCGATACTTTTTCCCTTCTTTTTGTCGCCATTTGTAGCATTGTGCTTCTCACATATTTAGTTGTAGTTAGAAAAGTTCATGCTTTTATCGCTATTCTTGTGGCAGCAGCGTTTGTTGGCCTGGGTACGGGAATGCAAGCGGCCGACGTACTGGCTTCCATGCAGTCAGGCATGGGCAACACGCTGGGATTTGTAGCGACCATTGTTGGCCTTGGTGCTATGTTCGGGCAATTCTTAGAAGAATCCGGCGGCATTGATAGGCTTTCGCAAACTATCAACAATAAATTTGGTGATAAGAATAGTCAGTGGGCGGTTGTGTTAACGGGGTTTCTTGTTGCTATACCTGTCTTCTTTGAAGTGGGGCTTATCATATTAATGCCTCTTATTTATTCGTTAGCAAAGAAATCAGGAAAGTCACTTATTTATTACGGAATCCCGCTCACAGCAGGACTCGCTGTCACTCACGCTTTTATTCCTCCAACACCAGGACCTGTAGCGGTAGCTTCAATTTTAGGGGCGGATATCGGCTTAGTCATTTTGTTCGGCTTTATCGTTGGTATTCCTTGCGCCTGTTTAGCCGGCCCAATTTACGCAACATTTTTAGCGAAACGCCTGCACGTACCTGTCCCAAACCATATCATTGAAGCTTCACATAAAAAGCCAAAGGAACTCCCCAGCTTTGGTTCAGTTGCGGCGCTACTGACATTTCCGCTAGTGGCTATTCTGGTGGGTACGTTGGCAAAGTTCACGCTTTCCGAAGGTGTCTTGAAGGAGGCGTTGCTATTTATTGGGCATCCCTTTATCGCCCTGACCATTGCAACCATTGCTTGTTTTAAAGTGCTAGGGAAGAAGCAAGGCTTATCAAGCGAACAAATTAGAAACATTGCATCAAGAGGGTTAGAACCGGTTGCCCTAGTCATACTGGTGACAGGCGCGGGTGGCATGTTTAAACAAGTGCTCATCGATTCTGGGGCGGGGCAGGCCTTCGCCGATGTTGTCGCATTATCGCCGCTCCCACCGTTGGCAGCCGGGTTTCTTATTGCAATTTCAGTCAGAATTATTCAAGGCTCGGCAACGGTTGCCATGTTAACAGCTGCTGGTTTAATGGGCCCTGTAGTGCAGGAACTGGCGTTTTCACCATCAGTACTCGCCCTGATGACAATTGCTATAGCGGCAGGCGCTACGGCCATGTCTCACGTGAACGATACGGGGTTTTGGATCGTAAACCGTTATTTTGATATTTCTGTGAAAGACACGTTTGTGTCTTGGACGTGTATGGCCACCCTAATAGGTTTTATTGGGCTTTTTCTCGTACTAATGCTTGGTTTATTTGTCTAATGTCCCAAGGGGCTCAGACCAACTTGAATCGTTTTTGTGGAAACCGGTTTCAAGCTTTGGCGGCTCAAATGGCTTTAAGATTCACCATTTGAGGCATTATTACTAAACGTCTGTATATAAAGCTGCTCTACTTTATCTCGCGCCCATTGGGTTTTTCTAAGAAACTTAAGTGACGATTTAATCGAAGGATCGTTATTAAAGCAGTTAACTTTGATGCGGTAATACAATCCATCCCATCCGTAACGCTCGTGAAGTTGTGTGACGATTTTCTCTAGCGTTAAGCCATGTAAGGGATTATTAGGTTGCTGATTCATAAAGTGCCGCTGCTTGTTCTAAATTAAGACCCTAGTCTAGCACGAACCCACTTGCTGCGTATCAATGCGCTAAGCTTTACTTTCAATTGTTTCACCCGTAGGTATTTGTTTTGTGTTCGGTATCAAAGGTTGGCTAGCGTCGTTCACTTTCGTCGATGGACTTCGCACTACTCTAGGCTTTCGCGGTGTTTTATAAAGCGGCCAAATAAGCTGTTCTTTCCAGTTGGCGTAAAACATCCCCTCAATACCGTATTGCGCAGGATACTGCCTGGTGATCTTAGCGGTACCAAATAGCACATCCCAAAAGAACAACAGGTTTCCATAATTACCTTTATAGTTGGTCACGCCGTCATCGGCTTTTAATCCGTGATGCGCACTATGTGTTGAAGGCGTTGATATGGTGCGTTCAATTACCCAGGCCACAGGATGTAACCACCGAATATTGTAAAGTCTCTTATCCCATTTCCACTCCGCGTGGGCGCCGGTGATAACGGTAAGTTTAACCACCAAGTAAAAGGCATAGGTCCAACCCAATCCTAGGTAGATTAGCGCGCCGGAAAACCATAGCGAAGGCATAAACAGGTAATAGAAAAAGTTATTTCTGTAAATAATGCGAACGCTCATGTACTTAGCGTTATGGTGGGCTCTATGTAAGTTGTAAAGAAATCGGGTGGAATGTGAAAGCCTATGCCACCAATATTGCATCATGTCATCGAAAATCAAAAGTAGCGCTATGTGCAAGAGAATAGGGGAATCTACAAATATTCCCTGATATTGGGGAAATGCTAGTGCCATCATTGTTGCAGAACAAAATAGAACCAGTGGCTGGGTTACAATAAATAAGAGTAACGTACCTATCAGCTCTACTTTTCCATCATCGCTTATTTCTGTCGTTTTTTTAAATAGCTTACCATTCTTCGCTTCCAGCAAAGCAAACATGATAAAAACCGCTAAAATTGCCCATTGATAACCCATTGTAATGACTCCCACCAAGAGATTGTTGAGAGTAAATTTACATTGCGTTAACATGAAGGAATATATACTTGTATAGATTTGAATGTCATGTCTTACATTCACGGCAAGCAGCAAACCATTATGCCTGACGACTACGTCGAGCTTTGTTTGCCTTTTGGAACGCTAAGAACCTATGCGGCTACCTCGACAATTCACGATAGGGGAAGTAAAAACAAAGGGCTGTCTGTTGTGGTATCAGGAGAAGTAAAGATTGGTAATTATGGCCTGGACGGCAGTTATCAAATTACTACTGTATTGCAACGAGGAGATACGTTTGGCGAGTTCACATTGTATGCATCACTTGCAAGAACGCATCACGCTGAAGCGCTAACGGAATGTAAGGTATTACAAATACCTGAACCTGCTTTTCGTTCTCTGACAAGCCAACATCCAGCGATTGCTGAATTCATCACCCGGTCACTGGCAATAAAGCTTCACTCGGCGCTGGAAAGGTTGGATGATATTCGACGCTTACCCACTCACGTCCAGTTAGCTAAGCTAATTTATCAATCGTATCTTACCTCTAAGCACGTCTTTATACCGTTAAGGCAAAGCGATTATGCTGAAAGATTGGGCGTTACCGTACTTACCGCACATAAATCATTAACGAAGCTGTATGATTTAAAGTTGATTGAAAAGCGCTACGGGGGCGTGGCAATTACCCAGGTCGAGCGACTGGAAGGTTTTTTGAAAGAAAGTTCGTCACTATTACCATTGTAAGAGTGGTTAATGTCCTCCACATGCGAGAGCGCCAAAAGACCCTCCCTCAAATTTATTCCACGCCCATGGCAACTCATGCATCAAGTATTACGCTGGCTTTAGCCCGCCTAAAATAATGTGCTGAATGTTACTTAGCGTGCTCTCGAAGAAAGCGGGATCGCTTAAATCTTTACCGGTTACGGCTTTGATCTGCACGCTGAAATCGGCGTAATGCTGAGTAATGGCCCAAATGCTGAATATCAAGTGTATAGGGTCAACAGGCTTTAGCTTACCCGCTTCAATCCATTCGATAATGACGGCGCTTTTCGCGTCCAGCAGTGTTTTGAGCGGCGTTTCTAATTCCTTTATTAAAAGA
Source organism: Alteromonas sp. CNT1-28 (assembly GCF_022348345.1). Lineage (NCBI taxonomy): Bacteria > Pseudomonadati > Pseudomonadota > Gammaproteobacteria > Alteromonadales > Alteromonadaceae > Alteromonas > Alteromonas sp. CNT1-28. The sequence continues at coordinate 84,169 of NZ_JAKREZ010000013.1, forward strand.
GGGGCACCTTGTACCACTTCCATACAAAAAAGCTTAGATTCAGCGGGATTGTCCCTCGACATTTCAAGTTTTACTTTAATGTAGTCGCTCAGGGTTTCTATAGGGTCTTGTTCTGCTGAAAAGCTCTGAAGGGGCGTTAACCACACATCTAAGAGGTGGGTAATAACCGATAAGTACAAACCCTCTTTACTTTTAAAGTAATACAGTAAATTACTTTTTGAGACATTCGCTAGTTCCGATACTTGCTCTACAGTGGTGCCACTCACGCCGTTCTTTGAGAACAAGGAAAGGGCAGCATCCATAATGCGAGTACGCTTTTCTAATAACGCTTTTTCTCTTCGCTTTTGCGTGGTCGGGCTAAATGCTCTCGCTGATTTCGTAATTGTTAGACCTTCAGATTTACTCACTACTTGTCTCTTCTTTACCGGAATTTCCGTGATCAGGCGCTTAGTTTACGTGGAGTTCTCGTCGCTATAAACCCATTTGCACAAATATGCACCAATTAAGTTCAATTGCACTGGACTTGGTGTTCCAAATTGAACCACTAAGTCCAATTTGGGTTTCCGAATTTTTTAAGTTGCTGAAATTTATAAATTAAATGAATTGGCCTGCTTTATGCTGTTCACTAAGTATACCGCCACTTCAATGTTTTGAATTCGGCAACCTTAAAAAAAGCGGGATAAACCGCTTAAAACGCATACAAGCAGAGGTACAACATGGATATAGGTGTATTTATTCCGATTGGGAACAACGGCTGGCTAATTTCGAAAAATTCGCCTCAGTTCAAACCTTCCTTCGATCTCAACAAAGAGATTGTAATGAAGGCTGAAAAGTACGATATGGATTTTGCGCTCTCTATGATCAAACTGCGAGGGTTTGGCGGTGAAACCGAATTTTGGGACTACAACTTAGAGTCGTTTACGTTAATGGCAGGCCTTGCTGCTGTTACCTCAAAAATTCAACTATATGCCACGGCTGCCACACTAGTCTTGCCGCCTGCAATCATGGCGCGCATGGCCAGTACCATCGACTCTATCTCCAACGGACGTTTTGGCGTAAACCTAGTCACTGGCTGGCAACGCCCTGAATACTCGCAAATGGGTATGTGGCCGGGCGATGAATTTTTCGGTAACCGCTATGAGTATTTGGATGAATACATTCAGGTAGTCAAAGAATTATGGGAAACCGGAAAAAGCGATTTTAAAGGCGAGCATTTCCAAATGGATGATTGCCGAATGTTGCCCAAACCACAGCGAAAAATTCCACTTATCTGTGCCGGTCAAAGCGCAGCAGGCATGGATTTCTCTGCCCGTCATGCCGACTATAATTTCTGCTTTGGTAAAGGCGTAAATACACCTACCGCTTTTGCACCAACCGCAGCGCGCTTAACTGAAGCGGCTGAAAAACACGGTCGCAGCGTAGGTTCAGCGGTACTTATCATGGTTATTACCGATGAGACGGATGAAGCCGCCATGGCGAAATGGGAAAGCTATAAAGACGGCAAAGATCAGTCAGCGTTGGACTGGATGGCAACGCAAGGAGCTGCTGATAAGAAATCGGGTAAAGACACGAATATCCGCGATATGACCAACCCAACCTCAGCAGTAAACCTGAACATGGGGACGCTGGTGGGTTCCTATGAGTCGGTGGCCTCTATGCTTGATGAAATAGCCACAGTGCCGGGCTGTGAAGGTGTATTGCTGACCTTCGATGACTTCCTTAAAGGCATGGATGATTTCGGCACTAAAATTCAGCCGCTAATGAAATCCCGTCAGCATTTGCTTAGCACATCGGGAGCCGCCTAATGTCAGCAGGTGAAATATTTGAGGTCTCAGGGTGCTTTCAAGCGCGCCAGACGGGGCAGCCCGTACTGCCAGCTAAGCCTGAACCGTTGACGTTAAACCCTGCGGAAACTGCCGTTATTGCGGTGGATTTGCAAAACGCTTATGCCAGTAAAAACGGCTACTTAGACAAGGCGGGTTTTGATGTGTCCACTACGGCGCCAGTCATTGAAAACACCACTAAAGTGCTTGAAACAGCGCGGGCTGCAGGCATGCCTGTGGTGTTCTTACAAAATGGATGGGATGCCGACTACAAAGAGGCCGGCGGCCCTGGTTCGCCGAACTGGTATAAGTCTAATGCCCTTAAAACCATGCGCAAACAACCAGAGCTTAAGGGAAGTTTGCTCGCCAAAGGTACTTGGGATTACGCGCTTGTCGATGCGCTAAAGCCTCAAGATGGCGACATCATTATTCCTAAAACCCGTTACAGCGGTTTTTACAATACTAATTTGGACAGCATGCTGCGCGCACGCGGTATACGCAACTTAGTGTTTACAGGCATTGCAACCAATGTGTGTGTGGAATCTACGCTGCGCGATGGCTTCCATCTGGAATATTTTGGTGTGGTGCTGGCCGATGCGGCATATCAAGCTGGCCCGCCAGACATTCACGAGGCCTCACTTTTCAACATTCAGACGTTTTTCGGGTGGGTGTCTACCACCGCGCAGTTCTGTGAAGTATTTGAAGGGACGAGTTAGGTGCTTTCTTCTTAGCATCTACTAGCCAACGCAGACAAAAACAACACGATAAATCAGTTAGCACGAATTGAAGTAAACCACTTATAGGCGCTAGGCAGCAACGCATAGAAAGCGCAACGAAAAGGATAAGAACATGCCAAAGAAAGCCATTATTCCAGCAGGTACATCAACGCCAATAGCTCCTTTTGTTCCAGGCTCTATAGCTGACAATATTCTGTATGTGTCAGGTACCTTACCGTTTGACGAAAACAACGACGTAGTCCACGTCGGCGACGCCGAAGCACAAACGCGCCACGTTCTAGAAACCATTAAAAGCGTCATCGAAGAAGCAGGCGGCACTATGGATGACGTCACCTTCAACTCAATTTTTATTACCGATTGGGATGACTACGCCGCGGTAAACAAGGTATACGCCGAATACTTTCCAGGTGAAAAGCCAGCGCGCTACTGCATTAAGGTTGGGCTGGTAAAGCCTGAAGCCTTAATTGAAATTGCGTCTGTAGCACACATTGGGTAGGTGATTATGTTTGGACTTCCCGCGAACTGCGCCCACTGGTTTTATATAGGTGAGCTTTATGCATTCTGATGTGCAGGCAAGTTACGCCCACATTAGCGGCGAAATGAACGGCGAAATGCGTAACAAGTTACATTACGAAATACACGGTCTGACGTCGCCCGACGCCCCCACGATTGTGTTTAGTTCGGGGCTAGGCGGGGCAGCTAAATTTTGGCAGCCGCAACTGGGCGACTTTGCCCAAGACTACAGAGTGATCACTTATGATCAACGTGGCACCAACAAAAGTGTGGGTGACTTGCCAGCGAATTACAGCATTTCAAATATGACGGATGAACTCGCTGCACTTCTTAGAAAACTTGAAGTGCAAGCGTGCCACTTTGTTGGTCACGCGTTGGGCGGTTTGGTAGGGCTTCAGCTTGCGCTATCTAAACCTGAGCTTTTACAAAGTTTAGTACTGGTAAACGCATGGAGCAGTGCAAATCCGCACACATTGCGCTGCTTTAACATACGCAAAGCGTTATTGGCGGCAGGCAGAAAGGACATGTATTTGCAACTTCAGGCGCTGCTGCTGTTTCCGCCTGATTGGATAGCCGCAAATGCTGCCCACTTAGAAGAGGAAGAGGCCCATTCACTCAACCACTTCCCAGACATAAACAATCTGCTTGTCCGCATTGGTGCTCTTAGTGCGTTCGATATCGATAAAAGTTTGCACACCATCACCACGCCAACGCTAGCGCTTGCCAACAAAGACGACACCTTGGTGCCGTGGCAGCGTTCACAGATGTTGGCTGAAGCTATGCCCAACGCCGAATTGTCGGTGATGGAATACGGCGGGCATGCATCAAGCATCACAAACCCAATTGCGTTTAATGAACTGTTGCGAGGGTATTTGAGGCAAGTGGCCTAACGTACCCATGACACTGAATCAGGCTTTAGAGTGTTTTATAGCTGATGAGGCGTATGCATTGTAAACAAGCTGCAAAGCTACAGCCTCAATGACGTGATGGCTAAAAAAGCGCTAAGCGTAAAAAACGAAAACATAGTGCAGTGTTTAAAAGATTTGATAAAACTGGAATGAATTTAAAATGACTGATACACAAAATACAGAGTTTAAAGCAACTAGCCCGCTTGACGAGGCTGGACTAGCCCAACTCTTTACCGATGCGCATACCCACACCAAATGGCACGACAAACCTATTTCAGAAGACGTGTTGAAACAGCTGTACGATTTAGTAAAAGTAGGTTCAACATCGGCAAATTGTAGTCCAGCGCGATTTGTTTTCATTACCTCAGATGAAGGGAGAGAAAAACTCAAACCTTGCCTTTCAAGCGGTAACGTTGAGCAAACCATGACTGCACCTTGTACGGTTATTGTCGCCTACGACGAAGAGTTCTACGAAGAGCTTCCTACCTTATTCCCTTATGCAGATGCGAAAAGCTGGTTTACTTCAAGCCCAGAAGCGGCCTATGAGACCGCCATGCGCAATAGCTCTATGCAAGGGGCTTACTTAATAAGCGCCGTTCGCGCCCTAGGCCTTGACGCTGGCGCCATGTCTGGTTTCAACCCCACATTACTTAACGAAACTTTCTTTTCAGATAGCACGTGGAAGGTAAATTTTTTACTGAACATTGGCTACGGCGATAAAGAGAAAGTACATAAACGCTTACCTCGCTTAAGTTTTGAGCAAGCCTGCCACATCGTGTAACGCCAACTTAAAGGATATTTGTATGACTATTACAGCAATAAAAAACGCAGTAACAGAAGTGCTTCCCCCGGTAACTCCCGAAGCTTATCGAGAAGGTATGTCGAGTTTAGCGGCAGCGGTAAACGTCGTTACAACCATTGGCCCAGAAGGGCGTGCAGGCTTTACGGCGACCGCCGTATGTAGCGTAAGTGATAACCCTGCAACCTTATTGGTTTGTTTAAATCGCGGTGCATCTGTACATCAGGTATTTAAAAACAGCACGCATTTGGTTATCAACACCCTTACTTCACAGCATCAGTTAATTTCAAACACATTCGGTGGTAAAGCGCCCATGAACGAACGCTTTGAAATTGGTGATTGGGTTGAATCGACGACTGGCTGCCCAAGGCTTGCCGATGCTGCAGTAAGCTTCGATTGCATTATTACAGACGTTAAAAGTGTGGCCACTCACGACGTTATTTTTTGCCAGGTGGTGGATATCAAGCAAGACCCAGAAGCCGACGCGCTTTTATATTATCAGCGCGGCTATCACAGCGCATGTAAAGACGCATAACTAAAGGATTAGACAAATAATGAAAGTAGTAGGCCACTTTATTAACGGTGAAACCTGTACCCCAAAGGGGCGCATGCAAGATGTTTATAACCCTGCAACGGGGGAAGCAGAGAAGCTGGTTTTACTGGCGTCAAAAGCGACGGTAAACGATGCTATCGTCAGCGCGCAAAATGCGTTTGTTGAGTGGCGCAATACGCCAGTGAGTAAGCGCGCTCGCGTTATGTTCAAATTTAAAAGCTTACTTGAAGAGCATGCCGATGAAATTATTGCGTTAATTGGTGCGGAGCACGGCAAGATAAGCCACGACGCGGCAGGCGAATTACAGCGCGGTATCGAAAATGTTGAGTTTGCCTGTGGTGCACCCCAGTTGTTAAAGGGCGAGCACAGTAAAAATGTTGGGCCAAGCATAGACTCTTGGAGCGAGTTTCAGCCTCTTGGCGTGGTGGCGGGAATTACACCATTTAACTTTCCGGCCATGGTGCCCCTTTGGATGTTTCCGCTTGCCATTGTATGCGGCAACACCTTTGTTTTAAAACCCTCTGAGCGAGATCCAAGCTGCGCTATTTTCCTAGCAAAGCTACTTAAAGAAGCAGGGCTACCCGACGGCGTTTTTAACGTTATAAATGGCGACAAAGAAGCGGTTGATCAAATACTAGATGACGAGCGCATTAAAGCAGTGAGTTTTGTGGGTTCAACGCCCATCGCCGAATACATCTATTCGAAAGCCAATGCTAATGGCAAGCGCTGCCAAGCATTAGGTGGAGCTAAAAACCACGCTATTGTGATGCCCGATGCCGACATCGACAACGCAGTGAATCAGCTTTTAGGTGCTGCTTTTGGCTCGTCAGGCGAGCGCTGCATGGCGTTGTCTGTCGTGGTTGCCGTAGGCCACAAAGTGGCGGATGAAATTGTAGATAAAATGCAATCAGCCATGGAAAGCTTAAAAGTAGGGGCTTTTGACGATGCGACTAACGATTTCGGACCGCTTATTACACTTCAGCACAAAGAGAATGTAGAAGGCTACATAACCAGTGCGGCTGAGCAAGGGGCTGATGTAGTCGTTGATGGCAGAAACCCTAGCGTAAAAGGCTACGAGACGGGGTTCTTCTTAGGTGCAACACTTATCGACAAGGTTACGCCGGAAATGGCCAGCTACAAAGCTGAGATTTTTGGCCCTGTACTACAAGTTATGCGCGTTAAGAGCATGGAACAAGCTATGCAGCTCATTGACAGCCATGAATACGGCAATGGTACGTGTATTTTCACCCGAGATGGCGAGGCTGCCCGCTACTTCTCAGACAATATCCAAGTGGGCATGGTAGGCATAAACGTACCGCTGCCAGTGCCCGTGTCTTATCACAGCTTTGGTGGTTGGAAGCGCTCACTCTTTGGTGACCTTCACGCATACGGCCCGGATGGCGTTCGCTTTTACACCAAACGCAAAACCATTACTCAACGTTGGCCTTCAAGCGGCATTCGAGAAGGAGTGAGCTTTTCATTTCCAAGTTAATGTCATGGCGTACTGACCTTGATTAACCATAAATGACCATAAAAACTTTGCCCACGCACGGTAACTATTAAGCCTGTATGGCAAATAGTTGCTCGCAGCAGGTAAAAGAACAGAGATTTAGGCTCAGCCATGAGCCATCAATAATAACAATTTAAAACCGCAAGCCTTTGGCAGTTCCTCTCCAGTCCTGCCTTAGGTTTGCACCCCAGTGGCAATCGATATGCAGTTCACGTCGACCGTTACTCTTATAAAAATATCGGGACAACACCGCCGCAAGGCTTGTTAAAAAGAACTATAAACGAGAGTAAAACATGCATACGTTAAACACACACAAGCGTCTGCTGGCGTTAACCGTAGCTATGGCGTTAAGTACGCCAGCGGCCTTTGCTGCAGAGAATGTTTGGGAAAGTATTGAAGTTACCGCGCAAAAGCGCAACGAGAATATAAGCGATGTAGGGATCGCTGTTACTGCGTTTTCTGGTGAACAATTAGAGGCACTTGGCCTTGAAAGCAGTACTGAGCTTATCGCGTTTACCCCTGGCGTATCGTTGGCCGGTGATATCGGTGGTCAGCGTGCTATTTTCAATATTCGAGGCGTGGTGCAAAATGATTACGCTGACTTGGCGGAAGCGCCGGTGGCCGTATACGTTGACGGTGGCTATTTAGCCAGTACCCAAGCACAAACCTTTGGTTTATTCGATGTGGCTCGCATCGAAATTCTCAAAGGCCCACAGGGAACACTATTCGGAAGAAATGCCACAGGCGGACTGGTTAATACGATCACCGCCAAGCCCACTGCAGATACAGAAGGCTACGCGGAATTTACTGCCGCACGTTTCGAGCAATACCGCTTCGAAGGGGCGATATCAGGCGAACTAGCAGACGGCATTTATGGTCGCTTTTCTGGGTTTACCAATCGACAAGGTGAGATACTAGAGAATATTTATGAAGACGGTGCTGCACCCGATACCCGTTTAGGCTCTGTGGGAGGCGGGGAAGATGGGTACAACGATGATACTAAAGCGTTTCGTGCTCAGCTGCTGTTCGATATTGGTGAGCAAGGCTCGTTACTGCTAAGCGGAAACTGGTCAGATACAACCAAAAGTGAAGGCCCTTATCAGGTGGTGAATACCACCGAGATAAAAGATGCCGACGGCAATGTGATTGACGTTATTTACGCTGCTGACGACCCACTTGGCTGCGACACTATTCAGGCAGGCGTGTGCGTAGACGGCAACTTCAATGGCGATCCTTTCCGTCCTGTGCAAGGCGGCGACTTCAACGGTAACTTCGACCCTGATGGGTCGGGCAATAAAGTAAATAAAGACTTTGCCTTTGACGATCAAAACAAGATCAAGTCAAAAGGCCTCGCGGCAACACTAGACTATGCATTTGAAAGCTTCGATTTCTTCGCCATGTCTGATTACAAAGAGTTTAAACGTACCGTTGGCCTCGACTCCGACCAAACAGCGTCACCCGAACTTATTTTTCAATCTAACAGCACCATAGAGCAGTTCAGCCAAGAGTTTCGCTTCTCAGGTGAATCCGCAGACTTAAAGTGGGTTGGGGGGCTTTATTACCTCTCTATCGATACGGATTATAGCCAAGGCTTGGCGGGTTCACCCACCACCTTTTTCTTAGGCGGTGAAGAAAATAACACCCTGGTGTCTCTTGAAACCGAATCTTATTCTGTATTTGGGCAAATAGACTATAGCCTGAGTGACGATCTTGTTCTGGTTGGTGGGTTGCGTTACACCCGTGAAGACAAAGACTTTGTGGGTAATGTGTATCAAAACGAGAATACTAACGACCGAGTTATCGAAATTGACACCACAACGACGTCTTTAGAGACTTTGGTCGATTCTAACGATCAAAATCTGTGGTCGGCCAAGCTACAGCTGGAATACAGTGTGGGTAATAGTTTGTACTATGCAGGCATCAATCGGGGCGTAAAAGCGGGGAGTTTCAATGCCCCGCTTCAAGGAGGTTTCAGCTTATACGAACCTGAAGAACTTACTGCGTATGAAGCGGGTTTAAAGCACAGTTTTATGCAGGGAAGCGGCGTTTTTAATGCCAATGTTTTTTATTATGACTACAGCGATTACCAGTCGTTTTCGTGGGTGAATAATGCGGGGGTGGTGTCAAACGAAGAAGCCTCATTTAGCGGCGTTGAATTAGAAGTGTTCTTAACCCCGACAGACAGCTTAGATGTTATGGTTAACTTCTCATATACCGATGCAGTGGTTGAAGACTTAGAAGTGGCTTCTGGGTACTTTGCTGATACAACGCCGCCATTCACCCCAGAGTATCAAGCGTCTGCCATGCTTCGCTATAACTGGGACGCCTTCGACGGCAATATGGCAGCCCAACTGTCAGCCAATTATCAGTCGGAAACCTTTCACAATGCGCGGAATTTTACCGCTCATGAAATTGATAGCTATGCCACGGCTGATACTCGTTTAACCTGGGTAGACGCTGAGGACAAATGGCTAATAGCGGCTTATGTAGATAACCTGTTTGACTCAGACCATGAACTTATTGGCTTTGACGTAACTGGTTTTTATGGAACCAGCCAGATTTCCTATGCGAAGCCTAGGACGTATGGCGTAACGGTAAGGCGTAATTTCTAATTAGCGTAGTTGCGCTTTGTTTAACAAAATAAAGCGCATCACCTACTTCTAAAAAGAAACGTGCGTAGCTAACCTAAATACCGACGTAGCAAAACGGTATTTAGGTTTTGCGTTAACAAAGCGCGCGAAGCGGCAGTATTTTTGCTTTTCTTTTTTGCTAGGGGCTGTATATGGTCTCCCCCATTATTGCAAGAGTAAACATGCTGTTTTGACTAAAATGGTTTGCGTCCGTATATCCGGCTTCTCGTTGAAGTATTTTCACT